>NZ_JAJNHJ010000007.1:0-97189 GCF_022386965.1 Mammaliicoccus sp. B-M6 | reverse complement strand
AATGAGACATTAAAACAACTTCAATTGGAACCAGGTACTATATTACATAGTGATCAAGGAAGTGTGTATACTTCTTATGAATACTATGCCCTATGTACAGAAAAAGGCATTACCAGAAGCATGTCCCGTAAGGGAACGCCAGCTGATAATGCCCCAATAGAATGTTTTCATGCCTCTCTAAAGTGTGAAACATTCTACTTAAACAGTGGGCTTAGAAGCTCTAATACCATTGTAATAGATATTGTCGAAAATTACATTGAAAACTATAATAAAGTTAGAATTCAACAAAAACTAGGCTGCTTATCCCCTATAGAATATAGGAAATTAGCAGCCTAGAAAATAGTGTTTTTATTGTGCTCCCTTAGTAAGGGTGCAGTGCCATGAATAGGTGGGCTTTTTTTATGCTATAATTTAATTAGGCGGAAGAGGTTAGAAGTATATAGCCACCCATATTACAGGGTGGTCTTTTTATTTTTACTGCTTTTATCGTTATTAAATAAAAAGTGGTAAAGTAGTTGGAATATGATACAAACCACCGGTATAAGTAGGTAATATTCTGCTGGAAGTACATATACTAAAATTAGACATAAAATTAGAAAGGGAACCATTAGAATATAATACCTTTTGTCTTTAAACATTTAATCACCTTATAGAGATAGTGTACTTTATTTATTAATCATTGCTATTTATTTCTAGAATATTTAATCCTTCCAATTCCTTTGGTTCCTCGAAGAATGAAGTGAGATAATTGAAAGTAGATTCAGTATCAAAATTATTCCTTTCTGGTTCCTCTAGTTGTCTTATTTTTAGGTGTTCTAAACATTTTTTGTTATCAACATTTATATATATAAGTTTATGATAGGCATTTATTTCATTAGCTATATTTAATAACCATCTTCTTTGATTTTTGGTGTTTCCTGGAAAGTCCATAACTACATCTGTCCCAACACACAATATATTCTGTACATGTTTTTTTATCAAAGGTTTTATTTGTTTTGACAAATTTTGATAATCTTCTATTGTCTTAATTTTATTTGGATACAGACTTTCAAGCCATTCGTCTTCTGATAATAAAACTGCATTTTTTTCGTTCGTTAATTGTTTTGACATTGTTGTTTTTCCAGCACCCATTTTACCTGTGAAAAAATATAAAGTTCCTAAATTATTCATATTGAATCTACTCCTAAATGTTTTTGGATTATAATAGTTTTTACTTTAATATACACTTTATCATAAATGTACTGTAAATATGGTGCTTTTACTCTATCTCCACAATACAATCCATACTCAATAATACTTTCTCGCCATTCTCTAGTACCTCTAACTTATTCCTTTCACTATCAAACTTATTAATCTCACATTCAATCGTTTTGTAGTATCCATTTTCCCAATACTTAATCGTTGCTGGTGGATCATAAAATAATTTTTGAGCCAACACATCGTTCAAATCACGTAACGCTAATTCATCTAAGATAGGTTTATCTGTCTTACTTTGGTCTTTAATATGCTGATTAATAATTTCGTATTGTTGTGGCACACTAGCAAATGGCGCCCACTTAATCATCTTACGTCCCTCTGGGATATTACTGTTTAGATACTTTTTAGGTATTTTTCTATAGTCCGTTTCATATTTATATGGTTCGGGCATACCAGGGTTAATGATTTTCAATTTAAACACCTCACGTATAATTAGTAGTTTAATTATACGAACAAATGTTCTGTTTTCTAAAGCGATGTTTAACTAAAATATTGACCACATATATAATTGTCAGAAAACTCAACACAAAGAGATTATAGATATTAAAAAGTAACATATTGACCACAGGGAAATAATAAAACGATGAATAAAAATAAATATAATTTTTTAGTTATTCCTGCAACAACAGTACTTCGAATGTAATAGAATATATAGCGTTTATCGTTACTATAATTGAAATGTTAATAGTTCTTCTAATAATAAGTATATTATTGGTGATCATCATACCAAACATTAGCAAGCAATCAGAGACGGTAAAAAGTACTGGATGTCAGGCTCAAGTGAAGATGGTTGCTGGACAAATAGAAGCTTATACATTGAAGCACGATGCTAAACCAAATTCTATAAATGATTTAGTAAGTGATGGTTATATTAATCAAAAGCAACTGACATGTAAATCAGGTGAAACAATTACACTTGAAAATGGTGAAGTTGTTGCACATTAATGTTAATAAAGGTTTTACGCTGGTGGAAATGATTATTGTGTTATCCATCATCAGTATTATCTTTATGGTGACAATGTATTTATCTATAAACGCATTGGCTCGTAGTGGATTAAACAATGGCATAGATGATTTTGAAACTAAGCTAGAGTTCTTAGAAACGAAATCTCTATCACAAAAGCAACCTATATTAGTTTGGTTTAAACCTAATTCAGATAAAATATTTTATCAAATTGAGAAGAATCAGATTCAATCCATATCGCTCTATAAAGGTCGTATTTCTAAAAATAATGAGTTTACGACATTAGTTTTTGATGGAGAGGGTAATATTAACCAATTTGGTACTTTAAAAGTGGAATTTAATGAAAGAAAGTATCATGTTATTTTTCGCATCGAGAAAGGGAGATATAGAATTGTTGAAACGACATGATGGGTATGTGTTTATAGATTTTATGTTGTCTATTTTTATCATAATGCTATTGAGTGGGACATTACTGCCTTTAGTTACAACATTAAATGAAAATATCACTCGAGAACACGATAGAATAAAGCTTTATCAAATGCTTTATCAAACTGTGCAATCAAAATCTATCGAACCAAAATATGATGTAAAGAGATATAAATATTTAGAGTTTAATACAAAAGTTTGTATGAAAGATGAATTGAAAAATGAAAAAATATGTATTGAAAAATAGTAAAGGCTTTACGATGATAGAAATGCTACTGTCATTATCTTTTTTATTAATTATATTAGCTTTAATCCCATTGCTCATTAAGAGTCTTTATTTAAAGATAATGCAATGGATCATACACATTTTGAATTGATGATGTTCAGAAAAGAACTCTCCGATGAAATAAAAGAGAGTACTATAAAATTAGACAACGCTTATAACAGGATTAAATTCATAAATGAAACACGTTCTACAGAATTCACATTATTAAATGGAAAGATAATAAAAACTATAAATGGCCGAGGTAACATCACTTTGGTTAATAATGTGAAGACTTTTCAAGTAGATAAAATATCTAACGAAACGTTTAAAGTATTTATTATTATAAGAAAAGGCGATAAAGAAATACTTGAAGAAATTTATATCTAATGATGCTGGTTTTATTTTACCGTTATTACTTGGAATATTATTTATATATAGTTCCTTTTTGTCATTTTACTTAGTACAATATAGCTTTAAGCTTAATACTTATCACAATTTAGAGCAATACTATGTACGTGAAATAAAAATTATGATAAATAAATAATTTTAAGCTTTTTATTTTCTGAATAATGAGATAGAATAAAGTTTAAGTTGAAATGAAACAACTGAGGAGTAGATTTAATGTCAATCGTATTAATTGGATTTATGGGTGTTGGCAAAACAACTATCGGAAATTTGTTGAGCGAACATTATGATAAAAGTTTAGTAGATATAGATACTTATATCGTTGAAACAACTCAATTACCAATCCCACAAATTTTTGAAAAATATGGTGAAAAACATTTTAGAGATTTAGAGTATCAGGCTTTAAAAAAATGGATTGACCAAGATGTGATTATTTCAACTGGTGGCGGTATTGTAGAATCAGAATTATGTAAAGAATTATTAAAGCAAAATGACAATACTTTTTGGTTAAAATGTGATGTCGAAATTCTATTTAATAGAATTAATCATGATAATAACAGACCGAATGCTAACGGAAAGTCATTAAATGAATTAAAAACCTTGTATTCAAAACGAGAATTAAGTTATAATGAAATCGCATTCAAGCATATTGATGCTAACAGACCTAGAGAAGTAGTTGCAAGTGAGATTATTGAATCTCTATAAGCTTAAATATTTGCGAATGATCAAAGTTAGAGAGAATGAATGATATATTCATCGCCGAAGGAGCAAGCCAGATTTGAGTGAATCTCTCAGGCAAAAGGATAACTTTGTGACGCATTCCTGAAGAGCACTTCAACAGGGTAGCGAAAGCTACCCTGTTTTTTTATTATACATATTCAGAAGGGGAGAGTTATGATGACGACAGATTTAAAACAAACACCTTTGTATCAAACTTATATAGATCAAGGTGCTAAAGTAATTGATTTTTCTGGATGGGCTTTACCAGTCCAATTTTCAAGTATTAAAGAGGAGCACAATGCAGTAAGAAATCATGTAGGTATTTTTGATGTAAGTCACATGGGTGAAATTCTCGTTACAGGTGAAGAAGCGGATCAGTTTATTCAATACGCATTAACGAATGATTCAACATTATTAACAGATAGTAAAGCTCAATATACAACACTATGTAACCAAGATGGCGGCGTGATTGATGATTTAGTTGTTTATAAATTAGACGACAAAGTTTATTTCTTAGTTGTCAATGCAGGTAATACAGATAAAGACTTCGAATGGTTAAAATCAATTAAAGATTTTAATGTAAATGTTGAAAATAAATCTTCTGAATATGGCCAATTAGCAATCCAAGGTCCAGAAGCACGCGAACTAATTCAAAAATTAGTCAGTGATGATGTATCAGAAATGAAGATGTTTGAATTTAAACAAAATGTAACACTATTCGGGAAAGAAGTTATATTATCTCAATCTGGATACACAGGTGAAGATGGTTTTGAAGTTTATTGTGCCGCTGCAGACACTAAAGCAATTTGGGATGGTTTTATAAACGAAAATGTTGTTCCATGTGGTCTTGGTGCACGCGATACATTAAGACTTGAGGCTGCATTACCATTACATGGCCAAGATTTATCTGAACAAATCACACCATATGAAGCTGGTATTGGATTTGCTGTTAAACCATTAATTGAAGATGACTTTATAGGCAAAGATGTATTAAAAGCTCAAAAAGAAAATGGCGCTCCAAGAAAATCAATCGGTATAGAAATGATTGATAAAGGCATACCAAGAACAGATTATGCAATTCTAGATACTGATGGTAATGAAATTGGTTATGTAACTTCTGGAACACGGTCTCCTTCAACTGGTAAATCAATTGCTATGGGATTAATTGAGAAGGGTGCATTTGAATTAGATAAAGAAATTTTAATACAAGTTAGAAAAAGACAAGTAAAAGCTAAAATTGTTAAAAAATCATCATTTAAATCATAGGAGTGAATAAAATGGGTCACCGCTATATACCTTTAACTGAAAAAGATAAATCTGAAATGTTAGATGTCATTGGTATTCAATCTGTAGACGAATTATTTACGGATATACCTGAATCTGTAAGGTTTAATAAACCATTAAATATTAAAGAAAAGAAAGCTGAAACGCCTTTATTACGTGAACTATCTCAAATTGCGAATAAAAATATTACAAGTGAGACACATGCTTCATTTTTAGGCGCTGGCGTATATGATCACTATATTCCAACTGTTGTAGATCATGTTATATCTCGTTCAGAATTTTATACTGCTTATACACCTTATCAACCAGAAATTTCACAAGGTGAATTACAAGCTATTTTTGAATTTCAAACTTTAATTTGCGAACTAACTGGTATGGATGTAGCTAATTCATCTATGTATGATGGTGGAACTGCTTTTGCTGAGGCAGCTGTTCTTGCAGCAGGTCATACTAAGAAGTCAAAAGTAATTGTATCTAAATCTGTACATTATCAATCTATAGAAGTACTTAAAACATATACTAAAGCACAAGATATTGAAGTAGTTGAAGTTGATTTAGACGGTAGTGTAACAGACTTAGAAAAGTTGAAAGCAGTTATCGATGACGATACAGCAGCAGTATGTGTTCAATATCCTAACTTCTTTGGTTCTTTAGAAGACTTAGAGGCAATTAAACAGTTAATCGCAGATAAAAAAGCTTTATTTATTGTATCAAGCAATCCATTAGCACTTGGTTTAATTACACCTCCTGGAGAGTTCGGTGCTGATATTGTTGTAGGTGATGCACAAGTATTCGGTATTCCAGCACAATATGGTGGACCTCATTGTGGTTATTTTGCATCTACTAAGAAACTTATGAGAAAACTACCAGGACGTTTAGTTGGTCAAACGCAAGATGAAGATGGCAATAGAGGCTTTGTTCTTACGTTACAAGCACGTGAACAACATATTAGAAGAGATAAAGCGACATCAAATATTTGTTCTAACCAAGCTCTAAATGCTTTAGCAGCATCAGTTTGCATGAGTGCTTTAGGTAAGAATGGTGTGTTTGAAATGGCTAAACTTAACATGGAAAAGACAACTTACATGAAACAAAAAATGCAAGAAGCTGGATTTGATGTGTTAGAAGGTATTTCATTCAACGAATTTGTTGTTAAATTTAACAAACCTATAAGTGAAATCAACGCTGAATTACTTGAAGAAGGTATTATTGGTGGATTTGACTTAGGTTTTATAGACGAAGCATTAAACAATCATATGTTAATTGCAGTAACAGAATTAAGAACAAAAGAAGAAATCGACACATTTATCAAAAAAGTAGGTGAATACAGTGCGTAAACCATCAAGCGAATTAATATTTGAAAGATCTAGAAAAGATAGATTTGCATATTCTTTACCTGAAAAAGATGTTGAAACACAAGATGTTCAAGATCTTTTAGGAGATAAATTTACAAGAAAACAAAAAGCAGAATTACCAGAAGTTAGTGAATTAGATTTAATGCGCCACTACACTGAATTATCTAATAAAAACCATGGTGTAGATACTGGATTCTATCCTTTAGGTTCATGTACGATGAAATACAATCCTAAAATTAATGAAAAAGTCGCTAGAATGTCTGGCTTTGCAAACGCACATCCATTACAAGATGTTTCAACTGTTCAAGGCTCATTAGAAATCATTTATGATTTACAAGAACATTTAAAAGAAATTACGGGTATGGATGAAGTAACACTTCAACCTGCAGCAGGTGCGCACGGTGAATGGACTGCTTTATTAATGATTAAAGCTTTCCACGAAGCAAATGGCGATTTCAATAGAACGAAAGTTATCGTTCCAGACTCAGCTCACGGTACGAATCCAGCTTCTGCAAAAGTAGCAGGTTTCGATACAGTAACTGTAAAATCTAATGAAAAAGGATTAGTTGATATCGAAGACTTAAAACGTGTAGTTGGAGACGACACAGCTGCTATCATGTTAACTAACCCTAACACATTAGGTTTATTCGAAGAAGATATTTTAGAAATCAGAGAAATCGTACACCAAGCAGGTGGTAAACTGTATTACGATGGTGCTAACTTAAATGCAATTATGAGTAAAGTTAGACCTGGGGATATGGGGTTTGACGCTGTTCACTTAAACTTACACAAAACATTCACAGGACCTCATGGAGGCGGTGGACCTGGTTCAGGACCAGTCGGTGTTAAAGCAGATTTAGTACCATTTTTACCTAAACCAACAGTAGTTAAAGAAAATGATACATTTAAATTCGAACATGATATGCCACAATCTATCGGAAGAGTTAAACCATTCTTCGGTAACTTCGGTATCTATTTAAGAGCTTATACTTATATTAGAACGATGGGACCAGATGGATTAAAAGCAGTTTCAGAAACAGCTGTATTAAATGCTAATTACATGTTGAGAAGATTACAAGATCACTTTGATACACCATATACACAACACTGTAAACACGAATTCGTAATCAGTGGTTCAAGACAGAAAAAACTTGGTGTAAGAACATTGGATATTGCTAAACGTCTCTTAGACTTTAACTTCCATCCACCAACAATTTACTTCCCAATCAACGTGGAAGAATGTATGATGATCGAGCCAACAGAAACAGAATCTAAAGAAACTTTAGATGCATTCTGCGATACGCTTATTCAAATTGCTAAAGAAGCAGAAGAAACTCCAGAAGTTGTATTAGAAGCACCACATACAACTGTCATTGGTCGATTAGATGAAACACAAGCAGCAAGAAAACCAGTACTTAAATTTGAATTACTAAAAGAAGAAAAAGCATAATAAAAAGCGTCTTGGTCGTAATTTCTAAATTAAAATAAATAACATCTCATTCCTTATATTCAAATAGGGTAATGAGATGTTTTTTTATTTGAAAATATTAGATGGTTAGACAACATGTGAGTTAAAGCCCACATTAACTCACTAGATTGAGAAAGATGTGAGTTAAAGACAACTGTAAATGTCAACGTAAAAATGTACATAATTGATTGTTTAACAATGTACAAAATTGATGTTATGTCTTGTCACTTTCTCTCGGTATGTGGTTTTTTAATCGGTATGATTTACCTGTAATTTTAACGACATTTGAGTGATGTAAAATCCTATCTAAAATAGCGTTTGCTATTTTAGGATCCTCAAAAACTTCGTTCCATAAATTAAAATTTATGTTAGTTGTAAATATCGTGCTCTTCTTTTCATATCTTAAATCTATTAGTTGGAAGAATAATTTGGCTTCTTCATTATCAATTGGTAAGTAGCCAATTTCATCAATAATTAACAGTTTGTATTTACCATAATGTTTGATTCTGCTTTCTAACCTGTTCTCTATCTGTGCTCTTTTTAAATTCTGAATGAGATCGTGACACTTTATAAAATAGGTACTGACTCTTTTTTTAGCTGCTGCCATGCCTATGGCTGTGGCTAAATGTGTCTTACCGACACCACTAGAGCCTAAAAATACAATGTTTTGATAGTTTTCTATAAAGCGTAAATTCGAAAAATCTAATAGTTCTTGTTTGTTAATCGATGGTTGAAAGGAAAAATCAAAATCTGATAGTTCTTTTTTGAATGGGAAAGCTGCCACTTTAACCATTGACTCAATCATATTTTCCTCTTTAACTGCGATTTCATAATCACTCAATTTTACTAATGTATCAATAAATGACATTTCATTTTTAATGCTGAAGTCTATGACTTCATCTAAATGATTGATCATTCGATTCATTTTTAGATATTCTAAATTTTCTTTTAATCGTCTATAATTTGTTGAATTACTCATCATAAAGCTCTCCTATCGTTTTTAAATTATCTAATGCAATTTGATCAATATCATTATGATTTCCACAGGAAATCGCTAAAGTTTCTAGATAATGCTGCTTTTCATAATTTAATTTACGGCGTGTGATAGGGTGTTCTACGATTAATTTGGTGTTATAATATACATGTAATATTTGATCATAAATTTGAACTTCAACTGTTTTTACGCAATATTTAGCTGGTACTGAATATTGATTGGTCTGATATGTAATCATATTAGAACGGTTGACTTTCAAGTATTTATGTTTCACTTTATATGAGTTTCTTACATGTACATGTGGTAGTGTCTGTAAGGAACTCTTTTCTTTTTCCAATTCAATTATCGGTATTTTACCAGTACCTACATGTACAGAATAATTTAATCGATCGTTTAAATTTGAAATAAATGATGGAATCTCATTTAAATATAGTTCTCCTTGATATGCATGTATCTCATCCAATATCTTCATAATAGACTCGACTTTCCCTTTTGTTCTTGGTCTACCAGCGACACATGGTCGTACCTTAAATCCAAAATCATCAGCGAATTGCTTAAATCTACGATTGATTTGTCCACTTGAATACTCTGTTCTTGGTTGTGTCATTACAGTCTTCATATTGTCAGTTATAAGTTCTTTAGGCACACCTTCAATCGTTTCAAAAGCATTGACTAATAAATTATGTAATACTTCGCTTGATTTACTCATCGTAACTTGCATAATTTTGAATCTAGAATATGATAAAAGTAATACCCCCAATATTCAATGATACTTCTTGATTATCTTTAGTCCTAAATCTTATATCTTCTTTCCAGTCAAATTGTGCTTGATAACCAGGACTTGTTTCAAATCTAGTTGTGCCACTTGGCGACAACTTGTGCTTTCCTTTTTTAAAATACACATTTAATTCTTCATGTCTTGTGATATAAGCCCTAAAAGTAGAATATGCACATTCAAGTCCATGATTATCTTTTAAGTATTGCCATAATATTCGTTTATAGTAGAACTTTTGTTCACATTCATCAGACAATAACCTTTTAATTTCCTCATAATAATTATCTATTAGAGAAAATCTATTTCTTTTTTTGCTTGGCAGGTAACCATTTAGGTACTTATCAACCGTTCTTCGGTCTACACCCATCTGCCTTGCGACTTCACTCTTGTTTATTTTCATTTTTAAGCTCTCCATTATTATTTTAAAATCCTTTTTTATATTTAACGATAATTTCATTAATAATCACCTCAATAAAATTATCGCTAATTTATAAGTGTTGTACATACTTAAACAAGCAAAAGTGTACATTCTTAAACTATCATTTCCAGACAACATTAACTCACGAGATTGGGAAACATGTGAGTTAAAGGCAACATTAACTCACGAGATTAGGAAACATGTGAGTTAAAGCCAACATAAACACACAAGATTGAGAAACATGTGGGTTAAATCCAACATTAACCCACGAGATTACAAAACATGTGAGTTAAAGCCCACATTAACTCACGAGATTAATCTTTTATAAATTAAAAAGCGTCTTGGTCGCATTAAACGATCAAGACGCTTTAATTTTATTTAGATTTAACTTTACCAGTCCATTTTTTATAGCCGCCTTTAAGCATGAATAATTCAGTGTAACCTTTTTTCTTCATCATTCTAGCAGCTCTATAACTTGCTACGCCATTTGCGTCACAAAAATATATAGGTTGGTCTTTACGTAAACCTTGATATCTTGTACGAAATACACTCATCGGTATATTTCTTGCCCCGATAATATGACCATAGTCAAAATCAGCCTTTTCACGCAAGTCTATAACTTGTGCCTTTCTTAATCCCTTATGGAATTCATTTTGATCTAATTCTTTTACTGCGCGCTTATTTAATGAATAGTTAATTGCCATATAAATGATAATCAAGACTAGGACTATGAGCGCGATATACCAATAATTCATGGTCTGATTCCTCCCAATTCAAGTCGATACCCTTATTATAAGATTTCTTGTGAGATTTATCAAAATTTTTTTGCTAAAATAGAAAAGTACATAAGAATTAATTGAATAGGAGTTTTAATTGTGAAAGAAACTTGGCACTTTATAAACACGAAATCGAATAATCCATATTATAATATGGCAGTTGATGAAGCACTTATGAATTTTGTGAGTAGAGGAGAAATAGATCCGGTTATTAGATTTTACACATGGGATCCAGCTACGTTATCAATTGGATATTTTCAAAAACTATCTAAAGAAATTGATATTGAAAAAGTAAAAGAAAAAGGTTTTGGACTTGTAAGACGTGCTACAGGAGGTAGAGGTGTCTTACACGATAAAGAGTTAACTTATAGCGTCATCGTTCCAGAATCGCATCCCAATATGCCTAAAACGGTAACTGAAGCATATAGAGTCATTTCAGAAGGATTATTAGAAGGATTCAAGTCGTTAGGGTTTGATGCATACTTTTCAATTCCAAAGACAAAAGAAGAAAGAGATAAACTTAAGACACCACGTAGTTCAGTTTGTTTTGATGCGCCAAGTTGGTATGAACTTGTTGTAGAAGATAGAAAAATAGCAGGAAGTGCCCAAACACGTCAAAAAGGCGTTATCTTACAACACGGTTCAATATTACAAGATATAGATGTTGATGAATTGTTTGATATGTTTATATATAGAAATGATCGACTAAAAGATAAAATGAAAGCTGCATTTACAGATAAAGCAGTTGCTATCAATGATTTATCAGATAAATACATCACTATAGAAGAAATGGAAACAGCATTTTATGAAGGATTCAAAAAAGGTTTAGATATTGAATATAAACCACTTGAATTTACTGAAGAACAGCTTGCTGAAATTAAACAATTAGAAGAAAAATATAAATCAGAAGAATGGACTTATAGAAAGTAAAAAAAAGAGACTATTGAAGTCTCTTTTTTATCTATTTCTACGCTTTTGTTTGCGCATGGCTTTTTTATATTTTCGTTGATCTGGCGTTAAAAAGAAGAAATAGTAAATTAGATAGATGATTAATCCGAATATGATAAATGAGACAATCATACGAATGAAGCCCATGATAAAGAAATCAAGATTCATAATTAATCCAAAAACTGCTATAGCAATAATTAAATAGAATAAAACATTTTTCATAAAATCTCACCTTAAATTATTAGTCTATTTAATATAGCACATTTTATGTATAATCTCACTCAATTTGACCTATCTCTTTGTCTAATCCATGAAGCTCATCAATAGCTTTTTGAATATCTTTTTTATCCTTTTTATTGTAGGCATCATTTAAATCTTTAAACACTTTTTCAAAACTTGTTGATAGCTTTAACATGCTTTTATGAAGAGATTTATAATCTTTAGGAATAGTTTTACCTTTCATTTCATCTTTATATCTATCTGTAATGTTTTCTTGATCGTGATAAATATTTTCTAATTCATTTTTAGTATGTTCATCATCGAATTTTGAAGTTACATTTTTCTTAATTTTGTTATAACTCGCTATATTCGTTTTCGTTTCATTTACAAATTTTGTAGATGACTTTAAATATTGAGTTGTAAACTGGCTAGACGATTCTTGTTCATTTTGTTTAATTTTACTTTTAACACTATTTTCTTTTTGTTTATATGTTTTGTTTTTATCTTCTAAATCTAATACTTCTTGTTTTAATTTTCGATTATCACTTTTTAATGATGACTTCTTTTCTTCAAGTTGTTGAACTTTATCATTTCCACACGCAGATAAGACAACTGTACTTGCCATGATTGTTATAATTGTTTTTCTCATGTTTATTTACTCCCAATGTTTTACTGTGAAAAAATTTCGATATGTATGATATTATTTTAATGTATATAGATTTATTGTACAAATAGAAAGGGGATAATTATGAAAATTAATAAATTAAGAGAAGTCATGAATCAAAAAGGTCTTGAAGCAGTTGTAATTCTATCACCGTATAACAGAAGATATCTTTCTGGATTTACAGGGACAAGTGGTAGTCTACTAATTACACAAGATAAATCCCTTTTAATTACAGACTTTAGATACATTCAACAAGCGAATGATCAAGCTCAAGATTTTGAAGTTATTAATCAAGAAGGACCAATGTTAGGTAAGATTAATGAACTGATAAAAGAAGGTCAATATAAAAACGTTGGCGTTGAAACACATTTAATTACTTATAATGAATATCAAGCATTAAATACAGATGCAGTTGAACTTTCTTCTATTGAAGGTGTCATTGAAACAATCAGAATGATTAAGAACGAATTTGAAATTAAACAAATTCAAAAAGCAGCTGACATTGTAGATGAAACATATGAGCACATTTTAAAATGGGTTAAACCAGGCATGACTGAAAATGAAGTGAATAATGAAATGGAAATGTTCATGAGAAGTAAAGGTGCAACATGTTCTTCATTTGATACGATTGTTGCTTCTGGCCACCGTGGTGCATTACCGCATGGTGTAGCAAGTAATAAAGTTATCGAAGAAGGAGATATGATTACATTAGACTTCGGTGCACTTTATGAAGGATACGTTAGTGATGTTACGAGAACATTCGCAATTGGTGAACCTAAAGAAGAAATGAAGAAAATTTATAATATAGTTTTAGAAGCACAATTAGCTGCTTTAGAACAAATTAAACCGGGGATGACTGGTAAAGAGGCAGATACAATTGCAAGAGATGTTATTAAAAGTTATGGCTACGGTGAACAATTTGGTCACTCATTAGGACATGGCATTGGGTTAGAAGTACATGAAGGTCCAGCATTGTCTCAAAAATCTGATATCGTACTTGAAGAAAATATGTGTATCACATTAGAACCAGGTATTTATGTAGATGGTTTAGGTGGCGTTAGAATAGAAGATGACGTATTAGTTACAAAAAATGGCTTACAGCGCTTTACTAAATCTTCAAAAGACCTTATTATTTTATAAGAAGGTATAAATAGGAGGAAAATGAATGATTTCAGTTAATGATTTTAAAACAGGTTTAACAATTAAAGTTGATAATGGTATTTGGAAAGTTATGGACTTCCAACACGTAAAACCAGGTAAAGGTGCGGCATTCGTACGTTCTAAATTAAGAAACTTAAGAACTGGTGCAATCCAAGAGAAAACTTTTAGAGCCGGTGAAAAAGTTGAAAAAGCTCAAATCGATAATCGTCGTATGCAATATCTATATGCTAATGGTGATAGCCATGTGTTCATGGATAACGAAACTTACGATCAACTAGAATTACCTGGTGATAAACTAGAATATGAACTTAAATTTATTAAAGAAAACATGGAAGTTCAAATCCAATCTTACGAAGGTGAAACAATTGGTATTGAATTACCAAATACAGTTACACTTCAAGTAACAGAAACTGAACCTGGTATTAAAGGTGATACAGCAACTGGTGCAACTAAACAAGCTACAGTTGAAACAGGTTATAGTTTAAACGTACCGTTATTTGTTAATGAAGGTGATTTACTTGTCATTAACACTACTGACGGAAGCTACGTATCAAGAGGTTAATATTAAACATTAAAATGAGGCCGGGACAGTAACTTGTGTCCTGGCCTTAATCATTTTAGTTAAATTATAAATGTATCTTATTTACATTTATAATTAAATATTAAAATCTCTTGAATTGGTATGACCACTAAAGTAAAATGTATGAAGTGTAACGTATTAGAATTTAAAAGGAGTTTTTCAAATGAACTTAAAACAAATTAAAGAACTAGTTGATGTGTTAGATAATTCTTCTTTAACTGAAATTGATATTAATGATAAAGATTTTAAACTAACTTTAAAAAAAGATATTAAACAAGAAATCATTTATAGCCAAGGTGCAACAAATGTCGTTGCAGAACAACCCCAACAAGCAACTCAAGCTACACCACAACAAAATGTTGAACAAGAAGCACCAAGTGGTTTAACAATTAATGCGCCAATGGTTGGTACATTCTATAAATCACCATCTCCTGATGAAGGTCCATACGTTCAAGTAGGTTCACGTGTAGAAGCTGATACAACTGTATGTATTTTAGAAGCAATGAAATTATTTAATGAAATTCAAGCAGAAGTTTCTGGTGAAATCACTGAAATATTAGTTGAAGACGGACAAATGGTAGAGTATGGCCAACCGTTATTCAAGGTGAAGTAATATGAAAAAAGTATTAATTGCAAATAGAGGGGAAATTGCAGTAAGAATCATTAGAGCTTGTAGAGAATTAGACATACAAACGGTCGCAATTTATTCAGAAGCTGATAAAGATGCATTACATACTCAAATAGCAGATGAAGCTTATTGTGTTGGACCGACACAATCTAAAGATTCATACCTTCATGTTCCTAATATTATTTCAATTGCAAAATCAACAGGTTGTGACGGTATCCATCCTGGATATGGATTCTTAGCTGAAAACAGTGATTTTGCTGAAATGTGTGAAGCATGCCAAATTAAATTTATTGGACCTAGTTATCAATCTATTCAGAAGATGGGTATTAAAGACGTTGCGAAAGAAGAAATGATCAAAGCGAACGTACCTGTTGTTCCTGGTAGTGATGGTCTAGTAGATACAGTAAGAATTGCTAAGAAATGTGCGAAGAAAATTGGTTATCCCGTTATTATTAAAGCTACTGCCGGTGGTGGTGGTAAAGGTATCCGAATTGCACGTAATGAAGAAGAACTTGTAACAGGTTTTAGAATGACACAACAAGAAGCTGAAACAGCATTTGGTAATAAAGGTTTATACTTAGAAAAGTTCATCGAAAACTTTAGACATATTGAAATTCAAGTAATGGGTGATTCAGAAGGTAATGTTATACATCTTGGTGAACGTGATTGTACGATCCAAAGACGTATGCAAAAATTAGTAGAAGAATCGCCATCACCAGTCCTTTCTGAAGAAATGCGTAAAGAAATGGGTGAAGCGGCCATTAGAGCTGCTAAAGCCGTTAATTATGAAAATGCTGGTACAATTGAATTTATTTATGATTTAGATGCTGAAACGTTCTATTTCATGGAAATGAATACGCGTATTCAAGTAGAACATCCTGTTACTGAGATGGTTACTGGAATGGATTTAGTTAAACTTCAACTTAAAGTAGCAAGTGGTGAAACATTACCTGTTACACAAGATGAAGTTGACTTGAGTGGACATGCGATTGAATTTAGAATCAACGCAGAAAGCCCATTTAAGAATTTCATGCCATCACCAGGTAAAATTAATCAATATTTAACACCAGGTGGATTTGGTGTGCGTATTGATTCAGCTTGTTATACAGGATATACGATTCCGCCTTATTACGATTCAATGGTTGCGAAGCTAATTGTTCATGGTAAAGATAGAACAGATGCAATTCAAATCGGTAAAAGAGCTTTATCAGAATTTTTAGTTGCTGGCATAGATACTACGATCCCATTCCATTTAAGATTGTTAGAAAATGATGTATTTGAATCAGGTGATTTTAATACCAATTTCCTAGAGATTCATGATATTATAAATAATGAAGACAAATAGGGAGGGATTCAAATGGCTAAAACAATTGAAAATAAAAAGCCTTCTTTAGGTAAAATAGAGATTGCGCCAGAAGTTATTGAGGTCATTGCGAGCATTGCGACTACTGACATTAAAGGTGTATCTCATATGCAATCCGTTTTTAATAAGAATTCCTTAGAAAAATTCGGGAAAAAGAATTTTGGTAAAGGTATTAAAGTCGATATTAAAGAAGACGGCATCTACATTAATGTCTACTGTACATTTGACTACGGTACAAAAATTTCTGAAACAGCACGTAAAGTACAATCAGAAATTAAACAAGCATTAAATACGATGACGGCATTAACACCAAAAGAAGTTAATGTACATATCGTTAATATACATTTCCAATAATAAAATGATTAATTAAGAGGATGCGTGCATCCTCTTATTCTTTGAAGGAGAAGAATATGAAAAGAACAGAACTAAGAGAGATTGTCTTTAAATCACTATATCAATTAGAAAATAACAAAACTGATTTAACAGTAGAAGAAGCGATTCAATATTTAGTAGAAGATTTTAAAGGTGAACAATATTTATACGTGAAAAACTTTGTTAAAGAAGTTATAGAGAAAAAAGACGAACTAGATGAAATTGTAAGTCCACATTTAAAAAACTGGACATTAGACCGTTTACTTAAGACTGATAGAATCATCTTAAGAATGGCAACTTATGAATTGAAATATACAGATACACCAGAGAAAGTTATATTTAATGAAGCAGTAGAAATTGCGAAAGTATACAGTGATGATGATCACTATAAATTTATTAATGGTGTATTAAGCAGTTTATCAAAAAGTTAAAGAGTGATATAAATGGATAAGTATTTATCAGTTACAGCAATAACTAAATATATCAAATATAAATTTGATCAAGATCCACATCTACTTAATGTCTTTATTAAAGGTGAAATTTCAAACTTTAAAAGACATTCAAGTGGTCATCTTTACTTTGCCTTAAAAGACGATAAAGGTGTACTTAGTGCTATGATGTTTAAATCGAGCGCAAATCAATTGTCGTTTAATCCTAAAGAAGGTGACCAAGTACTTGTTGAAGGTAGAATTGGGGTTTATGAATCAAGAGGTGCTTACCAAATTTATGTTCAATCTATGCAATTAGATGGTGTTGGTCTTCTATATGAAAAATTTGAAGCACTCAAAAAAGAATTAGCAGAAAAAGGTTACTTTGACCAAGAACATAAATTAAGCATACCTAAATATCCTAAGAAAATCGCTGTGTTGACGGCATCGACTGGCGCTGCAATAAGAGATATATGTTCTACTTTAGATAAGCGATATCCACTTGCAGAACAAGTGTTAATGAGCACGTTAGTTCAAGGTAAAGGAGCTAAGGATAATATCATTAACAATATCAAAGAAGCTGATTCCATGGGCGTTGATGTTATTATCGTTGGTCGTGGTGGTGGATCTATTGAAGATTTATGGAGCTTCAATGAAAGAGAAGTTGTAGAAGCCATTTATCATTGTAAGACGCCTGTTATTTCAGCAGTTGGTCATGAAACTGATACGACATTAAGTGATTTTGTCAGTGATGTAAGAGCTGCAACACCGACTCAAGCTGCAGTTATTGCGACACCAGATATTAATGCGCTGTATCAACTGATTTCAAATGCTAGACAGTATTTAACAAAACATATCACGCAATCTATACAGCAAGATAAACATAAATTAAAACAACTTTCATCATATTATAAATTGAAGACGCCTTCGTTGCTATATGATCAAGAAACACAGAAGTTAGATGAATTACAAAAACAATTATCTAGAAATTTAGAACAGACTGTTACGCGTAATAATCATAAGCTAGATATCTTACAAAATAAATTGCGAATCACACCAATTTATAATAAGACTTTTCAATTTAGACAAGACTTTGATCGTTTAAATATGCTTCAAACACAGCTCGTTAATCGTATTATAAGTCAAAAAAGACAAGCACTGACAAGCAAGTTAGCGCAATTAGATGCGTTAAGTCCGACTCAAATCATGTTAAGAGGTTATTCAATCATCGAAAAAGATGATAAAATCATTACAAGCAAAAATGATTTAAAGATTGACGATGATATTACAATCAATTTAAAAGATGGTAAAATAAATGCTAATGTTAAGGAAATTAGGTGACAAATGTGGCTAAAGAACAAACTTTTGAAGAAATGATGGAAGAATTAGAAAAAGTCGTCGGTAAATTAGACGAAGAAAATATTTCTCTTGAGGAATCAATTGAACTTTATCAAAGAGGTATTGAATTAAGTAGTAAATGTGAAACGAAACTTAAAGCAGCTGAAGATAAAGTAAATAAACTTGTTCAAAAAGAAGGTGATTCAGATGAGTGAAATCATGAATAGTTATGTAGATAAGTTCACTGAATCACTTAAACAAACGAAACTAGATTCAGTTGTAAATACACAATTAGAAGAAAGTATGCGCTATTCTTTATTAGCAGGTGGTAAGCGTATTCGTCCTGTACTATTATTAATGACGTTATCGATGTTAAAGACAGATATTAATAAAGGAATGGAAACGGCAAAAGCACTTGAAATGATACATACATATTCCCTTATACATGATGATTTACCAGCTATGGATAACGATGATTACAGACGAGGAATGAAAACGAATCATAAAATCTATGGTGATGCGACTGCAATTTTAGCTGGTGATGCATTATTAACAAAGGCTTTTGAACTGATTACTAAAGATACATATTTAGAAGCTGACGACAAAGTGAAATTGATCAGATTGCTTTCTGAATCAGCAGGACATCAAGGTATGGTTGGTGGACAAGTGTTAGATATGGAAAGTGAAAACAAAGAAATTTCGCTAGATACTTTACGCAAAATTCACAGATATAAAACTGGCGCACTGATACGTTTTTCTGTCGTTGCAGCTTGTACGATCGCTAAAGTTAATAGTAAGACATTTATATTACTTGATTCATTTAGCCAAGAATTAGGATTAATATTCCAAATTAAAGACGATTTACTAGATATTGAAGGGGATTTCGATAAAATAGGTAAGTCAGTTGGTAGTGACGTCGCGAATCATAAGAGTACTTATGTGTCTTTATTAGGTAAGACCAATACTAAGGTTGCTTTAGAACAACATGTGAATCAAGCGTTATATTTACTAGATCAACTAGAAGATCAATATAACACTGAAGAACTCAAGTCTCTCACAAAATTATTTGCAAATAGAGAAAATTAATCTATCTAATAATTTAGATGACTAGTCACAAGAATCGGGCTAAAGGTGGTTAAAAAATGGATGTTTCAAAAATAAAAAACCCATCCTTCCTCAAAGATTTATCTCATCAAGAACTTGAACAACTGAGCAGTGACATTAGGAAATTTTTAATTGAAACTTGTTCAGTAACTGGCGGACATATTGGGGCAAATTTAGGTGTGGTTGAATTAACATTGAGTCTACATAAACATTTTAATAGCCCTGTAGATAAGATATTATGGGATGTTGGACATCAAACATACATTCATAAAATATTAACCGGAAGAGGTCACGAATTTAATTCTTTGCGACAATATAAAGGATTATGTGGTTTTCCTAAAATGAAAGAATCTGAACATGATGTATGGGAAGCGGGACATAGTTCAACTTCTTTATCTGCTGCTGTGGGGATGGCAAAAGCGAGAGATATATTAGGACAAGATCATCATGTTGTACCTGTAATTGGTGATGGTGCTCTAACAGGTGGTATGGCACTAGAAGCGTTAAACCACATAGGACATGACAAAACGAATTTAACGATTATTTTAAATGATAACGAAATGAGTATCGCGCCAAATGTTGGTGCAATGCACAATATGTTTGCAAGAATACGATCTAATCAAAATTATAATCGCTTTAAATTTGATGCTGAAAGTTTGATTAACAGATTGCCTGGTGGAGATTTGTTAAAAGACTCTGCGGATAAAATTAAAGACAGTTTGAAATATTTAGTCGTAGATGGCATTTTCTTTGAAGAACTTGGCATTAAATATATTGGTCCTGTAGATGGCCATAATTTTAAAGCATTAGATGAAGCGATCACCGTTTCTAAACAAATGGACAAACCTGTTCTCATACACGTTGTCACTAAGAAAGGGAAAGGTTATAAACCTGCTGAGAAAGATATAATTGGGACTTGGCATGGTTTAGGACCATATAAGCTTGAAACTGGTGAAGTGATAAAAGGAAATGCTGAAGGTCCTGCATGGAGTACTTTAATGAGTGATGAAGTATTAGCATATGCGCAACAAGACAAACGAATTGTTGCAATCACGCCAGCTATGCCTGTAGGATCAAAATTAACAAAATTTCAACAAACGTTACCTGAACAATTTTTTGATGTAGGTATTGCTGAACAGCATGCTGTTACGATGGCAGCAGGATTAGCAACACAAGGCATGAAACCATATGTCGCAATCTATTCAACTTTTATGCAACGTGCTTACGATCAGTTGTTACATGATGTAGATCGTCAAAACTTAAACGTATTATTTGGTGTTGATCGAGCAGGCCTTGTTGGAGCTGATGGAGAGACACACCAAGGTGTCTTTGATGTTGGCTTTTTAAGTCAATTTCCTAACTTTACAATTATGATGCCTAAAGACGGTAATGAAGCGAAAAATATGATCAAAACTGCTTTTGAAACTGACCATGGTCCAATGGCGATTAGATACCCAAGAGGTAATGCGCCATTACTTGATGATTCTAAAGATAGTGAACGACTTAAAATAGGATCTTGGAATGTTGAAAGAAACGGCGATGATTTAACGATCATAAGTTATGGACCAACAGTTTCACTTGTAACAGAGGTAGCAGATGAATTATTAAAAGAGGACATCCATATCAATATCATTAATGCTCGGTTTATAAAACCTATGGACTATGAAATGCTTCATAATCTCGGTAAAGCGTCTAAACCGATCCTGACAGTTGAAGAAGCTATGTTGACTGGTGGTTTAGGAAGCCAAATTGCTACTTTTATGAAAGACAATGATTATCATAATACTATACGTAGAATAGGCATTAATGATACATACATTGAGCATGGTGACGTAGGTTTATTATTAGAAGATATTGGTATCTCTAAATCAAATATTATATCTACCGTCAAATCTTTAATAAAGTAGTTAAGAGAAATATATGAATATTTATGTTGAAAAAGGCGCTTTAGTATATCTAAAGCGTCATTTAAATGTTTATAGCGCTTACATTACTATTTTTTTCAATTTTATGCTATTATAAGTGTATAAATATTCATTAACAGAGGTGTATGTAATGGCGAACAAAACAATGCGTCAGATTAAGATAAGAGAAATAATTTCTAACGAACAAATTGAAACACAAGAAGAATTAGTCAAAAGACTAAATGAATATGATTTGAATATCACACAAGCTACAATCTCTCGTGATATTAAAGAACTTCAGTTAATTAAAGTTCCAGCACCTTCTGGTCAGTATATCTATAGTTTACCTAGAGATCGTAAATATCACCCGATTGATAAATTAGGTAGATATTTAATGGATTCATTTGTAAAAATTGACGGAGCAGATAATTTATTAGTCCTTAAAACATTACCAGGTAATGCGCAATCAATTGGTGCAATAATTGACCAAATCGATTGGACGGAAGTAATTGGCACGATATGCGGTGATGACACATGCCTAATTATTTGTAAAGATACTGAAGCAGCTGAAGTTATTACGGATAGAATTTTTAATATGCTTTAAAGGAGATTTAATATACAATGTTACAAGCACTTACAATTAAACAATTCGCTATAATTGAATCTTTAGAAATTAATTTTTCAGGTGGACTAACTGTTTTAAGCGGTGAAACTGGTGCTGGTAAATCTATTATTATAGATGCTATTGGTCAGTTAGTAGGTGCAAGAGCCTCACAAAGTTTCGTGAGACATGGCGAACAGAAGGCGACAATTGAAGGCGTATTTGATATTGATAATGTACCTAACGTCAATAAGATCTTAAGTGAGTTAGATATCGACTTTGACGAAGATTTCTTGTTTGTAAAAAGAGAAATCTTTGCTTCAGGGAAAAGCATATGTAAATTAAATAATCAGAATGTAACGCTATCTGATTTAAAAATTGTCATGCAAGAATTACTTGATATTCATGGGCAACATGAAACACAAATATTACTTAAACCTAAATATCATTTATCATTGTTAGATGATTATGCTGATGGTACTTATCAAGCTGAAATTGATCAATACGACGAGACTTTTCAATCTTATCGCTTAAAGAAACAAGAACTTGAAAAGTTAGAATCTCAAGACCAAGCATTATTACAAAGATTAGATTTAATAAAATTCCAACGAGATGAATTACAAGATGCGAATTTAAAAGAAGACGAAATTGATTTTTTAAATCAAGAAATTAAGAAACTTCAAAATCACGAAAAAATAAACGAAAGTCTTAATAAAGCACATATGTTATTGAGTAGTGAAGAAAACATTACTGATAAAATTTATGAGCTTAATCAAGAAATTCAACATATCAACGATATAATTCCGGATAAATACACTGCTTTTAGTGAAGAATTAGATCAAATGTATTACACTTTAGAAGACTACAAACATGAACTATATAATGAGTTAACGTCTAATGACTTTGATGAATCTTTACTAAATGAGTATGAGTCTAGATTAAATGTACTCACAGACCTCAATCGTAAATATGGCAAAAGCATACCTGAATTAATCAAATATAGAGATAAAATCGACGATGAAATTTATAAAATTGAGAACTACGAACAAAGTACTTCTCAATTACGTGAAGAAATTAATGATCTTTATACAAACGTTGTAAAATACGGTGAAGCACTATCGACTAAAAGAAGACAAGTTGCGTTGGATCTTAGAGATAGATTAGTTGAAGAAGTACAGAATTTGCACATGCAAGATGCGAATATAGAAATTACTTTCACTAAAACGAAACCTACTCAATATGGCTTAGAAGAAGTAGAATTCTTAATCAGCCCCAATAAAGGCGAACCATTAAAAAGCTTAAATAAAATAGCTTCTGGTGGTGAACTATCCAGAATAATGCTTGCGTTGAAAAGTATATTTGTTTCTTCAAAAGGACAAACAGCAATTTTATTCGATGAAGTAGATACAGGTGTATCTGGAAGAGTCGCACAAAAAATGGCTGAAAAAATGCATCAAATTGCGCAAACACTTCAAGTGATATGTATTTCGCATTTACCTCAAGTCGCTGCAATTAGTGATAATCATTTGTATATTGCTAAAGAAACCGTAAATGATAGAACTACGACTTCTATAAAACAATTAGATGGTGAAGATAAGATAGATGAAATAGCAAGAATGATATCAGGTGTTGAAGTTACAGAATTAACTCGACAACACGCTAAAGAAATGATTATACAAAACAAAAATTTAAAATAGAATGATTCGTTAGGGTGTTAAGCATGGTAATTAAGGTAGCAATAATAGAAGACTCGAAAGCATATGTTAGTGAGATGGCACAATATTTAAAGAAACACGATATTGAAATTGTTAATATTGGATACAACGGTAAAGAGGCACTCGACATTTTAAATGGAGAAGTTTTCGATGTTCTTTTATTAGACTTAATCTTGCCACACATAGATGGCATGACTTTGCTTAAAAAATATATAAAACAAAATAAGCAATTTAAAGTGATATGTATGAGTGCTTTTGTGAGTGATGATGTCTTGAAAGAATCTGTTTCATTAGGAGTAGATTACTTCTTAATTAAACCTGTTGAGTTTGATGTCTTGTTAGATACGATACAACGTGTATTAACGACAACAGATTCTAATATAGAAGAAATGGATGCTTTAGATTTATTACTAGAGAAGATTGGATTTTCATCAAATTTAAACGGGTACGAATATATTAAGTATGGTGTACACCTTATGCTTCAATATAATCGCAAGATGCCGTTAACTAAAGAACTATATCCTTTAATTTCTCAAAATTATAATATACAAGCGAATAACGTTGAAAGGTCTATCAGGCATGCTATTAAATTAGCTTGGGATAAAGAATTAAAGTCCTATTGGTATAATAGTGAAAAATTGTATGTACGACCTACAAATGGTGAGATTTTATTACATCTATATGAAAAGTTTAAAAAAGAGACTAGGTAAGCCTAGTCTCTTTTTTTGGCATTTTGTTTCTTCATAAAATGTTCTTGTGCACGTTTATTTTTCTTTTCACGATGTAGTATATAACCCCCAATGAACACTACACCAAATACAAAGAAGATAAAGCCTAATAAAAACTGTAACCAAATAAAATGTAATTGTGGAACAAGTTGTCCGAAAACAGCATCTCTCATCCATTTAATACCTAGTCCTGCAATGATACCTGGTATCACCAAAATGAGTAATGCAATATACTTTTGCATAAGTTAAAACTCCTATTAATTAATAACTTATATTATATATGAGATAATGAGTAAAAGTAAACATTGAAAAAATGGAATAAACGATACAATTTGATTATGATAGTAATAGGAGGGGATTAAATGCTTTTTAAAGATATGATAAAAAACGGTCAAAATATATCAGCTACAATTGCTGTATGTAAATCAAATGATGAAGGTGTCATTAAAGCAATTGTTAAAGCGATTAAACATACAAAAGCCAGGTTCATGTTGTTTGATGAGCGACCACAAGATGAGTTGATTAGATCATTTAATTTAACACATGAAGAATTAAATAGAATAGAAATTATTCAAACACTTAACGAAGAACATACTGTATCGCAATGTGTACAAGCTGTAGCGGACGGAAAAGCTGACTTAATTATGAAAGGGTTAATTTCAACATCAGAATTGTTTAAAGAAGTATTAAAAGATAAATATAACTTGAAGACCAACTATAGAATGAGTCATATCGCAATATTTAATATACCTGAGTATCACAAGATGTTAACCGTATCAGATGTTGCGATGAACATAGCACCAAATATCGAACAAAAAATTGAAATCACATCGAATTTAGTTTATTCTCTTAAAAAAATTGGTATCGATTCACCTAAAATTGGGGTGATTTCTGCAATTGAAAATGTGAATCCGAAAATGCAGTCGTCGGTTGATGCGAAAGAAGTCGTATCTTATTTCAATCAAGAAAAACCAGATCTTGAAATAGAAGGTCCAATTGCATTTGATGCTGCAATTAATAAAAAGGCATCCATTATTAAAAAAATAGATTCAAAAATATCAGGTAATGTTGATGGTTTAATCGTCCCTCAAATTGAAAGTGGCAATATTTTATATAAATCTCTCGTATATTTATCGAACGCGGATGTAGCATCTGTTATAATTGGTGCAAAAATACCCATAATTTTAACCTCTAGATCAGATTCATCACGAGATAAATTTCATTCAATATGTAGTGCGTTAATGCTTATTTAGTATATTATAATAACAAATTAATAACTATACTCTTTATTTCAAAGTATTGAAAGAGCTTACAATGCTTTTATATCAATAAAGATTGAATTTTCTAAAAATTTTTACTTTTTGTAAGCGCTATCATTTTTCGTCAATTTATTTGATAAATAAAACATTTCATGTAAAATTAGAAATGAAGTTATTATATAAAAGTTGAAAAGGGGATTATTATGTTATTTGAAACGATAGAAAAATATGACTATGAGCAAATAGTATTTTGTCACGATAAAAGTTCAGGATTAAAAGCAATCATTGCGATTCATGATACAACATTAGGACCAGCACTTGGCGGTTGTAGAATGTGGCCATACGAAAGTGAAGAAGAAGCTATTAATGACGCATTACGTCTATCAAGAGGTATGACATATAAAAATGCTGCAGCTGGTTTAAACTTAGGCGGCGGTAAAACAGTTATTATCGGAGATCCTAAAAAAGATAAATCAGAAACTTTATTTAGAGCTTTAGGTAGATATGTAGAAAGTTTAAATGGTCGTTATATTACTGCTGAAGATGTAGGAACGACTGAAGACGATATGGATATTATCTTTGAAGAGACAGATTACGTAGTTGGTTTATCTGAAAGTCACCAATCTAGTGGTAACCCAAGTCCTAAAACTTCATTAGGTGTATTTGTTTCTATGAAACGCGCAGCTAAAGAAGCTTTTGGAACAGATGACTTAAACGGGAAAACTGTTGCTGTTCAAGGTGTTGGACACGTTGCTTACGAACTATGTCGTTATTTACATGAAGCAGGTGCTCAATTAGTTGTAACAGATATTAACCAAGAAGCAGTTGATAGAGTTGTAAATGACTTCAACGCTAAAAGTGTAGGAATTAATGATATTTATGATGTAGATGCTGATATCTTTGCACCTTGTGCTTTAGGTGGCGTATTAAATGATGATACTATCGCACGTTTAAAAGTTAAAGTCGTATGTGGTAGTGCAAACAACCAATTACAAGACATAGATGTTCACGGTGCTCAATTAGAAGATAAAGGTATTGTATATGCGCCTGACTTCGTTGCTAACTCTGGTGGTGTTATCAATGTTGCGGATGAATTAGATGGATACAATGAAGTACGTGCTATCTCAAATATTGAAAAAATCTATGACCAAATGGATAAAGTGTTTGAAATTAGTAAGCGTGATCAAATTACTTCTGCACGTGCAGCTGAAATTTTAGCTGAAGAACGTATTGAACAACTTAAGAATGTAAGAAGTAATTTCTTAAAAACTGAAAGATCTATCATTTCTAGAGGTAAAAAATAATGAAAAAAATTCTTGTACTTAATTTAGGAAGCACATCATCTAAAGTTGCAGTATTTAATAACTATGATATGTTATTTGAAGATGTTATCAGACATGATATCGATCAAACTAATCTTCCATTAATTGATCAAGTCCCATTTCGACTTGAAAGTATCAAGAACTCATTAAACCAACATCATATCTCACTACAAGCAATAGATGCTATTGCTTGTAGGGGTGGTGTTTTAAAGCCTATACAAGGTGGAACATATCTTGTTAATAACATCATGTATCAAGACTTGAAATCTTTTAAATATGGATTTCATGCCTCAAATTTAAGTGGTATTATCGGCTATACATTTGCTAAAGAATTAAATATACAGGCTTATATTGTTGATCCAGTCGTCGTAGATGAATTAATACCTGAAGCAAGAATTACGGGGATTAAAGGAATTGAAAGACGCAGTATCTTCCATGCATTAAACCAGAAATCAGTCGCTAAACAATATGCAGCTGATACTGACAAAGCATATGAAGATATTAATGTCATCGTCGCACATCTTGGAGGCGGTATAAGTGTAGGTGCTCATAGAAAAGGAAGAGTCATCGAAGTTAATGACGGCTTATTAGGCGAGGGTCCATTTAGTCCTGAAAGAGCTGGTTCCATTCCAAATGATGCGTTAATTAAATGGGTTATTGATCACGATTTAAATGCTAAAGAAGCTAATAATGAATTAAGTAAAAATTCTGGGTTATTATCATATTTTGGTACAAATGATTGTTTAAAAGTAGAACAAATGATGGAAAATGGCGATAAAACTGCTAAACTTGTCTTAGATGCCATGTGTTATCAAATTGCTAAATCTATAGGGTCTTGCGCGGTCGTTTTAGAAGGTCAAATCGATCAAATTATCATAACTGGCGGATTAAGTTATTCAAAATATATCACAAATAAAGTAAAACAATATGTATCTTGGCTACAAAATGTTACTATATATAAAGGAGAAAAAGAAATGCACGCTTTAAATATTGGCGTAATGGACCTCTTACACGGTAAAATTAGTACCAAGTCATATGAATAAGGAGTAATACTATGTCTAAAGAATATGATTTAGTCATTCTAGGTGGCGGTACGGCAGGCTATGTATCAGCAATTCGTGCTTCACAACTAGGAAAAAAAGTCGCAATTGTAGAGAAATTTAAGTTAGGTGGAACTTGTTTACATAAAGGTTGTATACCTACAAAATCATATTTAAAAACTGCAGAAATTTTAAGATACATACAACATTCAAACGAATATGGTATTAAAACTGCTTCAGCTGATTTTGAAATGACGGATGTTGTTGCTAAGAAAGATGAAACAGTAGCTACGATGTACAATGGTGTACAAAGCTTGATGAAAAAATACAAAATTGACATTTACGAAGGTAATGGCAGAATTCTCGGACCTTCATTGTTCTCGCCTCAAGCTGGAACAGTTTCTGTTGAATTTGAAAATGGCGAATCAGAACTACTCGTTAATCAACATGTATTAATTGCAACAGGATCAAGACCAATTGAATTACCATTCTTAAAGTTTAACCATCAAACCATCATTTCAAGTGATGATATGATGCAATTACAAACGTTGCCTGAAAGCATGTTAATTATCGGTGGCGGTGTGATTGGACTTGAGTTTGCATCTTTATTAAATGATTTAGGTGTAAAAGTAACAGTTGTTGAAGCAGGGCAATCCATTATCCCTAACGAACAACGAGAAATCAGTAAAACGATTAAACGTAGCTTTGAAGAAAATGGCATAACCATTCATGAGAATTGTCCTTTATCTGAACAAGATGTCAACATACATGATCAACATGTAGATGTAACACTTCAAAATGAGCAACAAACTTTTGAAAAAGTATTAGTCGCAGTTGGTAGAACACCGAATACTGAAGATTTAGGATTGAACAACACAAAAATAAAGACCGATGAAAAAGGCTATATACTAACAAATGATGTTTATCAAACAGATGATAAACATATTTACGCGGTTGGAGATGTCATCGGCAATTATCAATTAGCACATGTTGCAACAAAAGAAGGCACAATTGCTGTAGAGCACATGTTTGATCAAAATCCTATCAAATTAGATTACTTAACAGTACCAAGATGTATATATACAAACCCTGAAATTGCTTCGATAGGGATGACTGAACAAGATGCTAAAGCGCAAAATATTAATTTCAAAAAATTTAAAGTACCATTTAAAGCGATTGGCAAATCCGTCATAGAAAATAATGGACTTGGTGAATGCATTTTAATTAAAGATATAGACAATGAAAAAGTGCTTGGCATTCATATGATTGGTGCAAAAGTGACTGAATTAATTAATGAAGCAGCTCTATTTACATTTATGAATGGCTCTACTGAAGAACTAGCAACTACTGTACATGCACATCCTTCAATTGGAGAAGTGCTCATGGAACTAGGGTTAAAATCTGAGAATCGTGCTATTCACGTCTAAAGAGGAGAGATTAGATGTTAGATTATAAGACTGTCGGATTAACGCATGAAGACTTAAAAGAAATTTATAAATGGATGTTATTAGGTAGAAAAATTGACGAAAGAATGTGGCTACTTAACCGAGCAGGTAAACTACCGTTTGTTATAAGTTGTCAAGGTCAAGAAGCAACACAAATTGGCACATATTATGCACTAAAAGACGAAGACGTATTAGCACCTTACTATAGAGATTTAGCTTTAGTTACAGCACGTGGTATTTCTGCAGAAGAATCTATGTTAGCTGCATTTGCTAAACAAGGTGATACTTCAAGTGGTGGTAAGCAAATGCCATCTCACTTTAGTAAAAAGGATTTATCTATTTTAACGCAAGGTTCTTGTGTAACAACTCAAGTGTTACATGCAGTTGGCGCAAGTTTATCACTTAAAATGGACGGCAAAGAAGCGATTGCACTTGCTACATTAGGTGAAGGTAGTACCAGTCAAGGTGATTTCCACGAAGCAATGAACTTTGCTGGTGTTCATAAGTTGCCATTTATTTGTATTATCGAAAACAATAAATATGCCATTTCGGTACCAAGTCACTTACAGTACGCAACAGATGATTTATCATCTAGAGCTGCAGGTTACGGTGCATTTGGTGAACAAGTTGATGGTAATGATCCTATAGCTGTTTATGAAGCAGTAAAACGCGCAAGAGAACGTGCAATAAATGGTGAAGGACCAACACTTATTGAAGCATTATGTAGCCGTTTAACACCTCATTCTTCAGATGATGATGATAATTATCGTCCGGCAGAAGAAATGAAAGAAGAAAAAGAAAATGATTGTATGATTAAATTCAAAGAATATTTAGTTGAACATCAAGTTACAAACGATGAATGGTTCAGCCAAATTGAAGATGAAATTAAACAAGAAATCAATACTGCTACTAAAAATGCAGAAAAAGCACCTTATCCATTACCGGAAGAAGCTTTAACACATGTATATGATCAAGGAGGCGAAAAGAATGCCTAAGTTATCCTATCTTGACGCGATAAATCAAGCAATGGACCAAGCGATGGAAAAAGATAATAACGTATTTGTTATCGGCGAAGATGTTGGTCTAAAAGGCGGCGTATTTGGCGCAACTAAAAATTTATACAACAAGTATGGTGAAGGACGCGTGATTGATTCACCCTTAGCAGAATCAAATATCGTTGGTGCTTCAATTGGTGCAGCTATGATGGGTAAAAGACCTGTATCTGAAATTCAATTTGCAGAGTACATCGTTCCGGCAACAAACCAAATTATCAATGAAGCAGCTAAAATAAGATACCGTTCTAATAATGATTGGGATTGTCCTTTAACAATTAGAAGTCCATTTGGTGGCGGAATTCATGGCGCATTATATCATTCTCAAAGTATTGAGAGTATATTCTGTTCAACACCAGGCTTAAGAGTCGTTATTCCATCATCACCATACGATGCTAAAGGATTACTTCTTGCGGCAATTGAAGATAATGACCCTGTATTATACTTTGAACATAAAAAAGCATACAGACTATTAAAAGAAGAAGTTCCTGAAGAATATTATACTGTACCAATCGATAAAGCAGATGTTAAACGAGAAGGTTCAGATATTACAGTATTCACTTATGGATTATGTGTAAATTACGCACTTCAAGCAGCTGAAATATTATCAACTGAAGGTATAGATGCAGAAATAGTAGATTTACGTTCATTATATCCACTAGATAAAGAAACAATTATTAATTGTGCGAAAAAGACTGGCAAAGTATTGGTTGTAACTGAAGATAATCTAGAAGGTAGTGTTATGAGTGAAGTATCTGCCATAATAGCTGAAAATTGCTTATTTGATTTAGACGCACCAATTGCAAGACTTGCAGGTCCAGACGTACCAGCTATGCCATTTTCACCACCTATGGAAGATTTCTTTATGATGAATCCTGTGAAAATAGAAGAAAAAATGAGAACATTAGCTGAATTTTAGGAGGTTAAATTATGGACGTAAAGATGCCGAAACTTGGAGAAAGTGTTCATGAAGGTACAATCGAACAGTGGCTTGTTAAACCAGGTGACACAATTGAAGAGTACGATGCACTGTGCGAAGTGATAACAGATAAAGTAACAGCTGAAGTCCCTTCAACATTTAATGGAACAATTAAAGAAATCGTTGTCGAAGCTGGTGAAACTGTAGATGTTGGAACAGTTATTTGTACAATGGACGTTGAAGGTGAAACATCAGAGGATAAAAATAATAGTGCTGATGAACAAACTGAACCAGAAGTAACTAAAGAAGACCAACCTGCAAAAGCTGAAACACCTGTTTCTAATGAACCACAAGAAGGCCCAATGAATAACGGTCAATATTCACCTGTTGTATTTAAATTAGCAAGTGAAAATAATATTGATTTAAATAAAGTTAAAGGTACCGGTAATTTAGGAAGGGTAACTAAAAAAGACATTTTAAATGCGATTGAAAATGGTGTACCAACTGAAGATGCATTATCTAAACAAGTAGATGCACCAGTTCAAGAAGTTGCTGAAAATACAGTTCAACCAGAAACGACTTCTTTACCTGGCGATTCAATCCCAGTCAATGGTGTAAGAAGAGCAATTGCGAATAAAATGTTGCAAAGTGTTCATGAAATTCCACATGCTTGGATGATGGTCGAAGTTGATGCTACAGATCTTGTTAAAACAAGACAACATCATAAGTCATCTTTTAAACAAAGTGAAGGATATAACTTAACATTCTTCGCATTTTTCGTAAAAGCTGTTGCAGAAGGATTGAAAAAATATCCGATGTTAAATAGTACTTGGGCAGGCGATGAAATTAAAATTCATAAAGATATTAATATTTCAATCGCAGTAGCAAGTGAAGATAAATTATATGTACCTGTTATTAAAAATGCTGATGATAAATCAATCAAAGGTATCGCTCGTGAAATTAATGATCTTGCAACTAGAGGAAGAAAGCATAAGTTAACTTCTCAAGATATGCAAGGTGGTACATTCACAGTCAATAACACGGGTTCATTTGGCTCAGTATCATCAATGGGTATTATCAATCATCCACAAGCTGCTATTTTACAAGTTGAATCAATTGTGAAACGACCTGTAGTTGTCAATGATATGATCGGTATTCGTGATATGGTTAATTTATCATTATCCATTGATCATAGAATATTGGATGGTTTAATGGCCGGTGAATTCTTAAAATATGTAAAAGAAAGATTACAAAGTATGACAATCGAGAACACTTCTATATATTAATAAAACCTTGTCATTGTTTTACCCTTAAATCTCCTGTAAAATAGACTTATCTATTATTACAGGAGGCTTTTTTTATGGAAATGGATTTCAATTTATATATGAATGATGTAGTTAATTCTGCGAGAAATGAAATAGAAGCGGCTGGATACAAACAATTAACAACTAAAGAAGAAGTTGAAGAAACATTCAACAAACCAGGTACAACGTTTGTTATGGTTAATTCAGTTTGTGGATGTGCAGGCGGAATCGCAAGACCAGCAGCACAACATGCGTTACACTATGATAAATTACCAGATCAATTAGTAACTGTATTTGCTGGTCAAGACAAAGAAGCAACAGAAACAGCACGTGATTATTTTGAAGGTTATCCACCATCAAGTCCATCATTTGCTTTTCTTAAAGATGGCAAAATTGTCAAAATGATTGAAAGACATGAAATCGAAGGTCACGATCCAATGAGTGTTATTACAAACATTCAAGCACTATTCGAAGAGTATTGCGAAGAAGTGTAAAGGAACGGTTCATTTCTTATGCAAATAAAACCGTACAGAATAGGATATAGAACATTAAAAACTGCCCTAGGGATGACATTAGCTGTCATCCTTTCTAGGTTAATCGGCTTAGATAATTATGCATCCAGTGCTATTCTTGTTGTATTATGTATTAAGGATACAAGAGTTAAATCATTTGAAGCTGCAATATATAGATTTGTAGCGTGTTTTATTGCAATTTTGATAGGTTCAGTATTTTTCACTTATTTAGGAAGTACGCCTATTATTCTTGGTATTATGGTGCTTTTATTTATACCCGTAACAGTCATGATTGGTGTGCAAGAAGGAATTGTAACAAGCTGTGTTATTATACTTCATCTGTATATGGCTAAAACGATAGATATGAATGTTGTCATAAATGAAATTTTATTACTTATAATTGGTATTGGTATTGCTTTAATCATGAATATGTTTATGCCAAGTTTAGATTATAAACTTAACAATTATAAACGCAAAATAGAAGACGACTTTATATTAATAACCTTTATTTATAGTCAATGCTTACAAGATCCAAATAAAAAAATTAATGTACCTTCATTCGATATCGTTTCAGAAAATATTAGAAAAGCTAAATCATTAGCATTTAGAGAAGTTAAAAATCATTTTGTGAGAAATGAAAACTCTTACTATCATTATTTTGATATGAGAGAAGAACAATTAACTTTATTAAAAAGAATGAAAAAATTAATCGAATCCATGCAACACAGTCATCATGCACATCATTTATGTAGTCAATTGTTATTAGAAGTATCACAAAACGTACAAGGTAACGATTACTCTCTTATGAGATTGCATAACCTATATGACATTAAAATAAAATTACAGTCTATCGAGCTACCAAAATCACATCAAGAATTAGAAAGTATCGCAGCACTATTTCAACTATTAAACGAAGTAGAAGAATACTTACTAATCAAATCACAATTCGGTAGCCTTAAGAAGTAAAAACGCAATGCTATACGGCATTGCGTTTTTTGTGTATATAGTGGGGAGATGTGAGTTTACTTTGCCTTTAACTCACATCTTTTCTAATCTCGTGAGTTAATATTGTCTTTAACTCACCAGTTCCACATATTCTAATAATACCTAATTAAAATTTGTATCTCTCACCCAAAAAAAGCGCTACTCATCATGAGCTAGCGCTTTTGAATTATATTATTAATTTAATAGGAATGGTAAGATACCTGATAATACAAGTGCAGCTACTATAGCTACTAACATTACGATGATTATGATTTTACGTACATTCTTATTTCCCATGATAACCCTCTCTTTAAACATTAGTTTTGTATATATTTATCAACTATTATACACTAGATTATGAGATATTTAAATAAATGAAAAGAGGGACAATCATGATTAATGAAGAAAGATTATTAAATACTTTTATGGAACTTGTAAAGGTAGATTCTGAATCTAAAAATGAAAGAAAGATTGCTGATTTATTAAAGCAAAAGTTTACGGATTTAGGTTTAGATGTTAAAGAGGATGACTCTCAAAGTGAAACTGGTTATGGTGCTGGTAATTTAATTTGTAAATTAAAAGGTGAAGATTCTAGCAAGACGCCGATTTATTTTACAAGCCATATGGATACTGTTACGCCTGGTAATAATATTGAACCAGAATTACGTGAAGATGGTTACATTTATTCTAAAGGTGAAACAATCTTAGGTTCTGATGATAAAGCTGGTTTAGCTGCAATTTTAGAAGCTATTCAAGTTATTAAAGATAACAATATTCAACATGGTGATATCGAATTTATCATTACAGTAGGTGAAGAATCTGGTTTAGTTGGTGCTAAAGCTTTAAATCCTGATGATATTCAAGCGAAATATGGTTTTGCTATTGATGCGCCTGGTAAAGTAGGTACAACAGTTGTAGCAGCTCCTACACAAGCTAAAATAGAGGCTATTATTAAAGGTAAAACAGCACACGCTGGATTAGAACCTGAAAAAGGTGTTTCTGCTATTAATATTGCTGCTAAAGCTGTTAGTCATATGAACTTAGGACGTATCGATGAAGAAACAACTGCTAATATCGGTAGATTCGAAGGTGGAACAGCAACAAATATCGTAAGTGATCATGTATATATTTTAGCAGAAGCAAGATCTTTAGATGATGAAAAAATGAACCAACAAGTAACACATATGAAAGAAGCATTCGAGAAAACTGCTGAAGAATTCGGATGTAGTGCAGAAGTTAATGTACAAATTATGTACCCAAGCTTTAATTTAACTGAAGAAGACGACGTTGTTCAATTAGCCGTTAAATCTTCTGAAAAAATTGGACGTAAAGCAGACCTTGTAAAACTAGGTGGCGGATCTGACGGAAATGTTATTAGTGGATTCGGAATTCCTACTGTTATTTTAGGTGTTGGATATGAATATATTCATACAACAAATGAACGTATGCCAGTTGAAGAATTACAAAAAATTACAGAACAAATCGTTGCAATTGCTGAACTTGCATAAAAATTCAGTATGTAAACGTATTCATTTGAAATTAAAGACTTTATAGACGAAAAACGTATTCAAACTATGTTAAAATGTACTAGAAAATGAAAAAAAGTGAGGTTAATTTCATGACACAACAAATAGGTGTAGTTGGTTTAGCTGTAATGGGTAAAAACTTAGCTTGGAATATTGAATCACGTGGTTACTCAGTTTCAGTGTATAACCGTTCAAAAGAGAAAGTCGACCAAATGGTTGAAGAATCACAAGGTAAAAATATACATCCAAACTATTCAATCGAAGAGTTTGTAGATTCATTAGAAAAACCAAGAAAGATTTTACTTATGGTAAAAGCTGGTGAAGCAACAGATAAAACAATCGATAGCTTATTACCATTATTAGATAAAGGCGACATCCTAATCGATGGCGGAAACACTAACTATTTAGATACGATTCGTAGAAATCAATACTTAGATGAAAGTGGAATAAACTTCATTGGAACAGGTGTTTCAGGTGGAGAAGAAGGTGCTTTAACTGGTCCTTCAATTATGCCTGGTGGTCAGAAAGAAGCTTATGAATTGGTAGCTCCAATTTTAGAAAGCATTTCTGCAAAAGCAAGCGATGGTTCTCCATGTGTAACATATGTTGGTCCAGACGGTGCTGGTCACTATGTAAAAATGGTGCATAACGGTATTGAATACGCAGATATGCAATTAATCGCAGAAAGTTATGACTTAATGAAACGTGTATTACACATGGATCATAAAGAAATAGCTGAAACGTTTAAATCATGGAACGCTGGTGAATTAGAAAGTTATTTAATTGAAATCACAGGCGAAATCTTTAATAAATTAGACGAAGATGGTACACCATTAGTTGAAAAAATTATGGATAAAGCTGGACAAAAAGGTACTGGTAAATGGACTTCAATTAATGCTTTAGAATTAGGTATTCCATTAACAATTATTACTGAGTCTGTATTTGCTAGATTTATTTCTTCATTCAAAGATGAAAGAGTTAAAGCAAGCACAGCGTTTAATCCAGAAGTAACTGAATTTGATGGTGACAAAGATGCATTCTTAGAACAAATCAGACAAGCACTTTATATGAGTAAAATCTGTAGTTATGCACAAGGATTTGCTCAAATGAAAACTGCTAGTGAAACAAACAACTGGAACTTAAAATTAGGTGAGTTAGCTATGATTTGGAGAGAGGGTTGTATCATCCGTGCGCAATTCTTACAAAAAATCAAAGACGCTTACGATAATGATTCATCATTAACAAACTTATTATTAGATCCTTACTTCAACGATATCGTTGCAAAATATCAAGGTTCATTAAGAGAAGTATCAGCGACTGCAATCAAAGCAGGAATTGCAACACCTGGTTTCTCTTCAGCAATCAATTACTTTGATAGTTACCGTTCAGAAGATTTACCTGCCAACTTAATTCAAGCACAACGCGATTACTTTGGTGCGCATACTTATGAACGTAAAGACAAAGAAGGTATTTTCCATACTGAATGGACTAAATAATTTGATATAACAAGACAACCCGTTATCTCCAAGAGATAGCGGGTTGTTTTTTAATTCATTCTTTTATGATCAATAGGAATCCAAAGTTGTACTTTAGAAGTTTCTTGATCAAAATTAACATCAAGAGGGTAAACCTCAACATAAAAATCATCATGTAAATAAGGCATTTTAAGTTGCCATTGATTTTCAATATGGTGCCAAGCTTCACTCACTACAAAATCTAATTCACCTTGTAAATTAAACGTCGCAAAATGATGTCCAGGTAAATAGTAATTATCTAAATGACCTGGATATCTTTCACTAGGAACACCTACAAATACTTCGAGTCCATCTACAAGTGGTCTTCGAATAACGAATAGTTGATTAGGTTTAACATCATTATATTTAATAAAGTCTTCTATGTAATTATTCTCTAATAACATTTCTAATAAGTCAGGTATTAAAAAATGATTATCTAGTTCATTTGAATGATAATGATGATTCTTTCCTACTAACTTTAAATCATCTTTGTATTGTAATGAATAATTTAACGGTTCTGTTTCTGTAGAAGTTAATTTAATAGAGACTCTTTTTTTAATTTTAAGCATAGATTGATGTGTCTTCGTTTGTAGCGGACTTATGCCATGATATGCATTAAAATCATGAGCGAATGCATGTGCATCTCTGTATCCATACTTTAAGGCGATATCTAAAATACGTGAATGACCACTTAAAATATCAAACGCCGCTTCAGTCATTCTTCTAGCAAGTTGATATTCAAGAGGCGTCATACCAATAACCATCGTAAATGATTGATTCAAGTGAAAAGGGGACATTTCAACGTGATCGCTCAAAGTTTGTAAATCGATATCGCTCAATAGATGATCTTCAATGTACACAATTGCTCTTTGTAAATCTTTAATTACTTCCAATGTTCAGTCACTCCTGTTGGCAGAAAGATTAATTAATATCGTCCCACCATTTAAATCCATCAATAGACAATAATAATTGACTCTTAATCGGTCCATTAGTACCCGCTCTATAATTAGGGAACGGTGCTTTATCGTTGTCCCACACATTTTGTATCACATCTACATATTTCCATGTTGCTTTTAATTCTTCCCAATGCGTAAAGTTTGTTGAATCACCTTTAAGACAGTCGAAGATTAAGTTCTCATATGCATCAACTGTATTCATTTTATCTTGTGCACTCATTGCGTATGATAATTGAACAGGTTCTGTTTCTATACCTTGAACTTGTTTTTTAGCATTTAAATGTAGTGAAAGACCTTCATTAGGTTGAATATTAATGACAAGTAAATTAGATTCTAATTCTGAATCACGTTGATAATATAAATTCATTGGTACTTCTTTGAATTCAACAACTACTTGAATACCTTTTTTCTTCATTCTTTTACCAGTTCTAATAAAGAATGGTACGCCAGCCCATCTGAAATTATCTATCAATACTTTACCTGCAACGAAAGTAGGGGTATTAGAGTCATCTGCTACTTTATCTTCTTCTCTATAGCTTTTAACTTCTTCGCCTTCAATTTGACCTTTATCATATTGTCCTCTAACAAAGTTCTGTTTAACTTCAGACTCATCTAAAGCTCTAATTGAACGCAATACTTTTACTTTTTCATTTCTAACATCTTCACTGTTTAAACTAATAGGTGGTTCCATTGCTAATAAAGCAACCATTTGTAACATATGGTTTTGGAACATATCTTTTAATGCGCCACTATTTTCATAGTATCCACCACGATCTTCTACACCTAATATTTCAGATGATGTTACTTGAATATTAGAAATATATTTATTATTCCATAATGGTTCGAACATCGCATTCGCAAATCTTAACACTTCGATATTCTGTACCATATCTTTACCTAAATAATGGTCGATTCTGTAAATTTCTTCTTCTTTAAATGAACGTCTAATTTGTTCATTTAATTCTTCAGCAGATGCTAAATCTGTGCCGAAAGGTTTTTCAATAATTAAACGTTTGAAACCGTCAGTATCTGTTAGACCTGAAGATTTTAAGAAATCTGTAACAGTTCCAAAGAATTGAGGTGCCATTGCTAAATAAAATAATCGATTACCTTCTAATTGATATTGTTCATTTAACTCATTTGAAAAAGCTAATAATTCTTCATAACTAGAAGGGTCACTAACATCGTGCGATTGATAAAATACATGTTCCATAAATTCATCTAACTTGTCTGTATTCTGTACATGTTTCTCTACTGAAGCTTTAATTTCATTTCTGAACTTTTCAGTAGTCCAATCTCTTCGACCAACACCAATTATTGCGATGTGCTCGTCTAATTGATTTTGTTGATATAAATGAAAAATAGATGGGAATAATTTACGGTGACTTAAATCACCTGTAGCCCCAAATATTGTAATTAAGCATGGAATATTTCTAGTTTCGGTTGTCATTTATTTACCTCGATTCTCTAACTTTTTCACAATTTACAATATTAATTATTATAACATGTTAGTGATTGATATTCTTCCATTTGAACTGTTAAATTTTCAATTTATTCAGTAAGTTGTATAATCATCATCATTTTTATGTATTTTTATAAATCATTGTACGATACATGTTATAATAATAACGTAAGGAGGAAGACGATGGAACTCACATTTTTAGGCACAAGCGCCGGATTACCGACTAAAGAAAGAAATACACAATCAATTGCCTTTAATTGCCTACCTCATGTCAATCAACTATGGTTATTTGATGTTGGTGAAGCAACTCAACATCGAATATTACATACTGGCATCAAACTTGGCAAAATAAGTCATATATTTATTACGCACTTACATGGTGATCATATATTTGGATTACCTGGATTATTAACAAGTCGTTCCTTCCAAGGTGGTAAAGATAAACCTTTAACAATAATTGGCCCTAAAGGTATAGCAAAGTTTATACAAACGGCATTAGAAATTTCTCAATCAAATTTAAATTATCCGATAACTGTAAATGAATTCAACACAGAAACCGAACTTAATATTGATGGCTTTCATATTAAAGCTTTACCTTTAAAACATGGTATATTATCTGTCGGTTATCGCATTACAGCACCTGATATTGAAGGGAAGCTTGATGTTGAAAAACTTAAAGGAATCGGTATTGAACCTGGACCAAAATATCAAGAAGTAAAAGCAAACGAAACTTTTGAATACGAAAATCAAACTTATCAATCTAAAGATTTCAAAGGTCCAAAGAAAAAGGGGAAAGTGATTACAATCTTTGGTGATACGATGCCATGTCAAAATGAACATATCCTTGCACAAGATGCAGATGTTATTGTTCATGAAACAACGTATATCGAAGGCGATAAAAAATTAGCAAATTCTTATTATCATAGTCATATTGAAGATGTCTTTCAATTAATGACTGATGTTAATGTAAAAAAAGGTCTATTCACACATTTATCTAATCGATATGAATTAGAAGATATTCAAACAGTTGAAGCCACATTACGTTCAGCTGTAAATTATGACTTTAAATTTGTAAAAGATTATGACCAATTTCAAATCTAAAAAACATCTCATCTTATATGTATTTTAAGATGAGATGTTTTTTGTAACTTATTCAATTAATCTTCATCCGCTTCTGCAAGTTCGATACTTCTCTTAACAGCTGCGTTTAAACAATCTAAGAAAATAGCTTCTATGTCATGGTTACTTAACGCATTTAAACCAGCTTGCGTTGTACCACCTTTAGACGTAATATTTTTTCGTAATTGATCCATTTTTAAATCAGAGCGTTCGATCATTTTACCAGTACCAATAATTAACTCTTTAATAGACTCTTCAACTTGAGATTGTTCAATGCCTAATTTAGTACCAGCATTTACATATTGTTCAAATACATGATATAAGAATGCAGGTCCACTACCAGTAATAGCTGTCACTTGATGTAAATGATCTTCTTTAACTTCTAATGCTGTACCGAAAGCTTCAATAAGCGTTAATACTTCTTGCTTAGAATTAGGATCGAAGTTTGTAGAGAAACTAATCCCCGTTACTGAATGCCCAACGTGCGCATTCGTATTCGGCATAATTCTAGCAATTGGATTATCGACTTGTAAATTATCTCTAATATAACTAATCGGTAAACCAGCCATAATTGAAATGAATTTATTATCACTCGTTATGAAAGGTTTAATGCGTTCAGCTAATTTTAAGAAATCATAAGGTTTTGTACTTAAGAATACATAATCTGCATCTTTCAACAATTCTTCATCATCATAACTATAGCTAACGCCTAAAGCTTCATGATAACTTTCCAATGCTTCTTGGTTCGACTTATTTGTTAAATAAATATTTTCAGGTTCAATCGACTTACTGTTAACAATTCCAGTGAATATCGCGTTTGCCATATTACCAGATCCATAAAACACAATTTTCATAATAAAATCACTCACTTCCATATGAATTCATTTTAATTATAAAGAAATATAATCTTATGTCAAAATTACTTGTATCGTATTTAGTTTTTTTGAAGTGTTATGATACATTATACATAACAATGAATAAAGGATGAGTTAAATGATCGGTAAACATTATTTATTAACTGGTGCCACAGGTTCACTAGGGGAGAGCTTGATACAATCATTGAATAATCATGGTGCTTACGTTTCTATAATTGTAAGAAATAAGGATAAAGCCAATCATTTAATGACGACCTATAAAAATATTAAAGAAGTATTTATATTAGATATGAATGACACTGCGCAAGTCGAACAATTTAATCTTGCACAGAACAATATGTATGATGGGATTATTAATAATGCTGGGTTTGGTTACTTTAAATCTAACGAGGCACATACGAATGAGGAAATTAAGGACATTTATCATACGAATCTCGTCAATTTAATTATTCTTTTGAACCGTATATTACCTTATTTAAAAAGAGGGGCATCAATCGTTAATATATCATCTATTTCTTCTAAAGTAACAACGCCATATGGTAGCCATTATGCAGCGTCAAAAGCAGCTTTGAGTAGTTTCACAAATGCTTTAAGACTTGAACGCGAAGATTTACATGTACTTAATGTCAATCCAGGTCCTTTCAAATCACAATTTCATGCTAAAGCAGACCCTTCAGGCCACTTTGAAAAGCTCACATCTCAAATACAACTTAATGTAGAAGATTTAAGTGAACAAATTGTTAAAAGTATGATTAAAAGAAAAATAGAAATAAACGAACCAAAATGGATGGATTTAGGATTGAGATTTTATCAATTGGCACCTCGTACATTTGAAAAATTATTTAAACAAAGTTTTTTGAGTAAAAAGATATAAATAGAGTCTGGGAAAATTAATCTTCTCCCAGACTCTATTTTTTTAAACTAAGTGATTTGTGTATTCAATATTTTTTACGATTGAACGAGCGTGCTTAATTTGAGCTTCTGATAATGTTCCATTATAACTTTGGATACTCTCAGCTAATTGCTCTGGTGAACTTGCACCTGTAATAATAGATCCAAGTGCGTCAAATGATTTCAAATAATTAAATGTAACACTTGATAAGTCATCATATTCTTTATTCAGTTGAGAAATGGTATCCGATAAATCATTATAATTATATTCTAGTAAGCCATCTTTAAATTTACGATCTAATACTTCGTTTGATTTATGAGTTAATAAACCTTTAGAAACTGGACCTCTCGCTAATATTTTGACACCATGTTCGTTAATTTTTTCAATAAGACTTTCAGGGCGATTATCTAAAATACTAAATTGCATCATAATTGTTTCAATGTTGCTGTTTTTCAAGTAATAATCGATCACATTAGGTCTAATTGACGAAATACCATATGCTTTTATAAGACCTTGTTCTTTTAATCTTTCGAATGCTTCTATTGTTTCATCTTTGTTATCTTCAATCGTACCGCCATGTAACATATATAAATCTAATTGTTCAAGATCCAATCTTTGTAATGATTCTTTAATGCTTTTCATAATGTGTTCTTTAGAAGGATCCCAAAAGTGTTCTTGTTTATCTTTATCAAAATGATTACCGACTTTTGATCCAATGACAATATCTTGTTGATCTTGATATTTTTTCAAAAGTTGTCCTACGATTTTTTCATTTTCACCATAATCATATAAATCAGCTGTATCAAAATATGTGATACCTTGTTTGATTGCTTCATCAACAATTGTTTCTGCATGGTTGATATCAGTTCCTAGACTCATACAACCTAATCCGACTTCTGAAATTTCAATGCCACTTTTCAATGTATTCTTTTGCATATTGAAGCTCCTTTCGCTACACTTTATTTATTAAGTTTACCAGATAAATTATTTTAATGAAAAGAGGCACACTTATAATGAAACTAACTGAAGAAACGATTTCGAAAGAAACGATATATGATGGTCGTATAATTAAGCTAGAAAAACATCAAGTTACACTTCCAGATGGCCAAACGAGCGAACGCGAAGTCGTATTACATAATGGTGCAGTATCTGTATTAGCTATAACACCAGAAAATGAAGTATTAGTGGTGGAACAATATAGAAAAGCAATGGAAAAGACATTAATCGAAATTCCTGCTGGTAAATTAGAAATAGGGGAGGAACGAGAGTCAGCTGCACTGAGAGAATTAGAAGAAGAAACAGGATACGTTGCAGATAAACTCGAACTCATCGGTGAAGTATATGGATGTCCAGGCTTCTGTAACGAGAAAGTAAGTATTTATATCGCGAAAGATTTAAAAGAAGGAAAAGTGAATTTAGATGAAGATGAATTCTTAAATTTAACTAAAATTCCAATCGATCAAATACAGTCATTATTATCAGAACATAAAATTGAAGATGCCAAAACAATGATAGCCTTCCAATACTTATTATTAAATTATAATCATTCTAAATAAAAAGATATTTTTTCTTGCTTTTTGAGAAGATTATTGGTATTTTAGTATACGAATACATTACTAATTGATAATGATTATTTTTTAGAAAGAAGGTGTCAAGTTGGAAGAACGCATACAACGTGTGAAAGAACAATTACACAAAGCTTCCTACAAACTAACTCCGCAAAGAGAAGCGACAGTTAGAGTGTTACTTGAGAATGAAGCCGATCATTTAAGTGCAGAGGACGTTTACCTAAAAGTTAAAGATAAGGCACCTGAGATTGGTCTCGCAACTGTCTATCGTACGTTAGAACTATTAGCAGAATTAAAAGTAGTCGACAAAATTAACTTTGGCGATGGTGTTGCTAGATTCGATTTAAGAAAAGAAGGGGCAAAACATTTTCACCACCATATGGTATGCATGGAATGTGGCGCAGTTGATGAAATCGAAGAAGATTTATTAGAAGACGTAGAACGTCGTGTTGAAAAAGAATTTAACTTTAAAATTTTAGACCATCGATTAACTTTTCATGGTATTTGTCATAGATGTCACGAAGAATAAATCTATAATGGACGTTACTAAATGAAGTTTTATACTGATTTTAGTGATGTCTTTTTTTATGGTAAAATAATGACAACAATGAGGTGAATTCATGGAACAAATCATAAAGGAGTTTATAGATTTTATAAGATTAGAAAAAGGTTTGAGTCAAAATACAATCCAATCGTATCAAAGAGATTTAAAACAATATAACCAATACATAACTGAACATAAAATTAGTCATATAGACAATATTGATCGTATTGTGATACAAAAATATTTTGCGCATCTTAAACAAGAAGGAAAGTCAGCTAAAACAATTGCGAGACTTGCAGCGACGATTAGAAGCTTTCATCAATTTGCGATTAGAGAAAAATACGCCGTTAAAGATCCAACCATATTGATTGAAACACCTAAATACGAACAGAAACTTCCAGATGTATTGAGTGAAGATGAAGTGAATCAACTCTTAACATTTACACATATTACAAATCCTAGAGATGAACGAGACCGAACGATGCTTGAACTTTTATATGGTACGGGCGTTCGTGTAAGTGAATTGATTCAATTAAATGTAGAAGACGTCAATTTGACGATGGGATTTATTAGAGTGTTTGGTAAAGGAAATAAAGAACGAATCGTACCGCTTGGTGAACATTTAATGGGCATATTAAGAAACTACATCCAGGAAGTTCGTCCAAATTTATTGAAGAAACATGTTACAGATATATTATTCTTAAATGCACGTGGCACAGCTTTAACGCGACAAGGATTTTGGAAAATATTAAAAAAAATCGGCTTAGAAAAAGGGATAACGAAAACTTTAACACCTCATACTTTAAGGCATTCTTTTGCGACGCATTTGCTTGAAAATGGTGCGGACTTGAGGGCAGTGCAAGAAATGCTCGGACATTCCGACATTTCTACAACACAACTTTACACACACATCTCTAAAAAACAAATACGTGAGATGTATTTAACGTATCACCCTAGAGCCAAGAAGGAGAAGAAAAATGAAGAACAATAAACAACAACAAAATGAATCAAAAAAATATGTCACTTTAGCAATTTTATTAACATTTGCTGTTGCTTGGGGTCTTATTTATTGGTTATTTATTGTCTAGCGTGACGTTGCTTATATGCTGAAATACGACTTTCTATCACTTCAGTACGATCTCTTAGTAGATGATAATGTTTAATATAATCTGATACATCTGTATTATAGTTAAATTCAAAATCATCAAAAGTACTTTCTAAAGCACGATAGCTTGCATCTGTTAAAGGGAGTTGAATATTTTCATAAGGATGACCTTGCTCAATGCGCATGATTTGTGAATGAATTAAAGATTGAAAAGATGCTTTTTCAATACCTAAATGGCTAAAGTCATCATTTAATTCAGCAATTTGTAGTGCTTTTTTATAAGTTTTTAGCGCGCCTTTCGTATTATCACGTCTATAGTGGTAACACGCCGTAGAGAACAATATTAAACTTACAATTGCATCATGTTTACTAAATTGAGTTTGATCTTTCCAATGATCTTCTAATATATCGTGACATTCAAAATAATGTCTTAAGACATGGAAATGATAGTGAAATGACATTATTTGTGTTTCCATTTAAAATCCCTCTCAGCATAGAATATTTATACGTAATCATGGTATAATAATTTTTAGGTTTATGCACGTAAAAGGAATAGAAATGAGGAAGTTTTAAATGTATGAAGTAAAACTTGATGCCTTTGAAGGACCTTTGGATTTATTACTTCATTTAATACAAAAATACGAAATAGATATTTATGATATTCCAATGAAGGAACTAACCGAGCAATACTTAAGTTATATACATCAAATGAAAATATTAGAAATAAATGTAGCGAGTGAATATTTAGTGATGGCATCTGAGTTATTGATGATCAAAAGTAAATTATTACTACCTACACAACCATCAGATATTGATGAATTTGAAGATGATCCAAGGGACGATTTAGTTAGACAATTAATCGAATACCAAAATTATAAAGAATATGCTGAATTATTAAATCATAAAAAACAAGACAGAGAACAAATATTCATCAAAAAGCCAGCAGATTTATCCAAATTTGAAGCCGTTCATGACAAACGTGCACCTTTAGATTTAGATATGACGGATTTAATTATTGCATACCAACGTACTAAACGTAGACAGAGATTTAATAAACCACAGAATGTTACCGTTAACGAAGATAGTTATACGATTGAAATGGCAACTGCTTCAATACAAGCACGACTTGCCGAACATAAGAGTTATAAATTTTTCGAGACATTGCCATCTGATTTATCTACGAATGTATTAGTGACGTTGTTCTTAGCAATATTGGAAATGATGAAATTAAGACAAATTGATGTATTCCAACAATATCAATTTGGAGAAATAACTATAAATCGAGGCGTGAATTATGTCAGTGAGTAAATTAGGATTATTAGAAGGATTATTATATTCATTAGGTGATGAAGGCATTGAAGTTAATCAGTTATGTGAGTTATTAGAATTAACGCCATCACAATTAAAAGATTTAGCAAATGAATATGATCGCGAAACATTACAAATTATTTTTTACGGTAATAAATGCATTCTTACAGCAAAGCCAATTATGCATCAATATCTAGAAAAATTAATGATAGATAATATGAATACTAAATTATCACAAGCTGCGTTAGAAACATTATCTATTATTGCATATAATCAACCTGTTACGAGAAGTGATATAGAAGTGATTCGTGGTGTAAATTCAGATGCTTCTGTTAAGACTTTAATTGCGAAAGGTGTCGTTGAATCGAAACATAACGATCAATCTAGAAGCCAATTATTATATACGACAGATTACTTTTTAAATGTATTTGGACTGACTTCTTTAGACGAATTACCGAAATCAACAAATGAAGAAAATGAACAAGAAGAAATGGATTTGTTTTTTAGTAGCATGAACGAAAAACAAAACAATGAGGAGCAATCATAATGAGTGAAGAATTAGAGAGATTACAAAAAGTTATTGCGAAAAGTGGCTATACGTCACGTAGAAAAGCAGAAAAATTAATCGAAGAAGGGCTTGTATATGTTAATCATAAACAAGTGACAGAACTTGGCACTAAAGTGAAAGATTCTGATTATATCGAAGTAGAAGGTATTCCATTAGAAATGCCGGATAAACTATATATTCTATTCCATAAACCAACAAAAGTAATTACAAGTGTATCTGACGATAAAGGAAGAGCGGTTGTAACGGATTATTTTAAAGATATTAAGACGAGAATTTTCCCAGTTGGTAGATTAGATTATGATACATCAGGTTTATTAATTTTAACGAATGATGGTGAGTTTACAAACTTAATGACGCATCCTCGTTATAAAATTCAAAAGAAATATGTAGCAAAATTAAAAGGCTATTTACTAAGAGAAGAAGTTAAACAATTAGAAAAAGGTATACAGCTAGAAGATGGATTGACACAACCTGCAATTGTAAAAGTAAAAAGTCAAGACAGAGAGCGTAATGTAACACATGTGGAGATTACAATTACAGAAGGTAGAAATAGACAAGTTAGAAGAATGTTTAGTCATTTTGGTCATGAAGTCGTTAAACTTACGAGAGTAGAATATGGTCCACTTAATTTAAAAGGCTTAAATGCTGGACAGGGCAGAACGTTATCACCTCATGAAATCAAAGTTTTAAGACATTTGGCACAAGATGGTAAATAATCTGTAAACGTTCACAATAATGCCACTAATCTGCTTTATAGTCATGATATACTAGACAAAACACCATAACATTGCATATGTATGGTTTTTTTATTGTGTTAGGGAGGATTTTAAATGAAGAAAAAACAGAAGACTGTACTCCAAATTGTTATAACGGCAATTATTTTAATTGCAATTGTATTTACAGTATGGTCCAGTCTTACGAAAGATAAGGATAAAGTAGCGCAAGTTGGAGATGATGCGCCACTTTTCGAACTCCAAACGATTGATGGGAAAAAAGTTAATTTAAAAGATTTACGTGGGAAAGGTGTTTTAATTAACTTTTGGGGGACTTGGTGTGAACCTTGTAAACGTGAAATGCCTGAGTTAGAAAGACAATATCAAAACTACAAAGACAAAGGTGTTGAAGTCGTTGCGATACATGTCAGAAATAATCCTCAACAAATCAAACAATATTTAAGTTCATTAAAAGAATCACCAACTTTCACAGTTGCGATGGATAACGATAATTTAGTTACAGATGCATACGGTATCAATCCATTACCAACTACGATAACAGTTGATAAAGATGGTGAAATAAAAACAAAGCATACTGGTGAACTTTCTAAAAAGCAAATCATAGAAGAAATGGAAAAGGTCAAAGTGAAATAGAGGGGGATTTAAAGTGAGCAACAAGCAAATTGTTTGTGAGTGCGGGCATAAGAACCCAGAAGGAACTCAATTATGCTTAAACTGTGGTCGCTTAATAAATGACGACTATGATAAGAAAAAGACAACCGACGTTATGCGTTACGATGGGCAAGCGATACGTTCGAAAACAAAAAACAGAACAATATTAGATCGTATTTGGAATTTCTTCGCTTCAGTCAAAACAGGTGTTACTTTACTTGTATTAACGGTCATTGCAGCTTCAATTGGGACAATATTCCCGCAAGAATATTTTATTCCAATGAATGTGAATCCGGAACAATATTATTATGAACATTATGGTTCTCTCGGTTTACTATATTATAAACTTGGATTCCACAATTTATATAGTTCATGGTGGTTCTTAATTCTGTTAGGTTTAGTAGCGTTCTCTATTATTACTTCAAGCATTGATAGAGGGATACCTTTACATAAATCTTTGAAAAATCAAAGAACGAAAAAGCACAGTTCATTCTATAAACGCCAAAGATTAAACTTACATTCAGAAGACCAAGTTAATCTTGATGAATTGAGTCAATCTTTTAAAGAAAAAAGATATAAAGTTAAACAAGATGGGAATCATATCTTACTTGAAAAAGGACGTTTATCGAGATACGGTCCTTATATTAACCATACTGGTTTAATCATACTTTTATTTGGGGCAATGTTAAGATTCTTACCAGGCTTTTACTTAGATGATATGGTCTATGTAAAAGAAGGGGAAACGAAGCCAGTACCAGGTACAGATAGAGGCTATTATATAAAAAATAACGACTTTATATATGAAGAGTATGATCAAAAATCTCAATCTAATACAAACCCTGAATCAATTGACCCAAGTTTAAACAAAATTGCTAAGAACTACGAAACAAAAGCTACTTTGTATAAAAACAGTCAAGAAGAAGTAATTGGGTCAGATGCTAATCTAAAAGAAGTGGCTTCAGATTCAATTAAAGTCAATCATCCTTTGAAATATGATCACTTACAATTTTACCAAAGCAGCTTCGACAACTCGTTGTTAAAAGATATGACATTTAACTTAAAAACAAAAGACGGTAAAGCACTTGGGAAACCATTTACAGTTAATTTGGAAAGTCCTAAGAAGACTTATAAAATTACAGATGATTTAACAGTTAAGTTAAGAAGTTATGCGCCAGATTACGAAAAAATAGAAAATGGTGTACTTGCAACTAAATCACCAAATCCAAATAATCCAGCTTTTGTGTTTGAAGTAACTGATAAAGGCAAACAATCAGAATTTAGTTTCTTAAGAATTAAAGAATCACAAGATATATCTAAAGATAATAAATACGATGTGAAATTTGCCAATGCAACAAATCAATGGGCAACAGTGTTGGCAGTGAAGAAAGACTTAACACTTCCAATATTATTTACTGGTTTCGTTATTTTCTTATTAGGTTTAGCAGTCGGATCATATATTAACCATAGACGTATTTGGATTAATACTGATAACGGTGAGTTTAATATCGCTGCTCATACAAATAAGAATTATTATGGTTTCTTAAAAGAGATTAACCAAGTCTTAGATAAACATCAAATTTCACATATTGAAGATACTAAACAAGACATTCACGAAAGTAAGGAGGCAAACAATGGATAAAGATATGTTTTTAAATATTAGTAATATCAGTTTATATTCTGCTTTTATTTTGTACTTAGTTGCGATTGTGCCATATTCATTCTCAATCCGTTCACCTAAGAAAAGAGCAGAAAAAGTAGGGGTGACATTAACTGTCATTGGCTTTGTATTACAAATTCTATACTTTATTACAAGATGGATTGCTGCGGGACATGCACCAGTAAGTAATATGTATGAATTCTTAACAATGTTTGGCATTATGATGGTAGGTGGCTTCCTTGTTATTTACTCTATTTATAAGACACCTATTTTAGCGTTATTCGTATTACCAATTGCGATGTTGTTAATTGCATATGCAAGTATGTTCTCTAGAGATGTTTCGCCGTTAATTCCTGCGTTACAATCTAGTTGGTTAGCAATTCACGTTATAACCGTAACGATTTCATATGGTATTTTATCAATCAGCTGTATAGCAGGATTAATTTATTTATTCGCAGCTGTTAGTCCAGAGGAAAAATCGATACATAGTTTCTTTGTAGAAGTCATTATGTATTTCATCGTTATTGTCATTGGATTTATATTAACAACGATCATTATGAAAGATATCGTTGGTTACGATGACACTTATTTCTTTATTGATAAAAACGATAATAACTCTGTGCAACATTATCATCTTCCAGCATTTGTGACACAACAAGATAGTTTACTTGTAGATCATGTTTCAGGTAGCGATTATGAACCAAAAGAAAGAACAGATATCTTAAAATGGAGCAAGATTGAATTACCTGCTGTTATCAACGCTCAAAAACTAAACACAGTCGTTTGGTCAATTGTAGTTGGTACAGTCTTATATGGTATACTAAGATTGATTTTGAAAGGCAAGACTTTATTTAGTCTTATCAAACCACTTACGAAAAAAGTCAATCTATCCTTAATGGATGAAATAGGATATCGTTCAGTAATCATTGGTTTCCCATTATTTGCACTTGGCGGTATATTATTCGCGAGTATCTGGGCACAAATGGCTTGGAGTAGATATTGGGGCTGGGATCCTAAAGAAGTATGGGCGCTTATAACATTCTTATATTATGCGATATTCTTACATTTAAGATTAGGTAAAGGTTGGGAAGGCAGAAAATCAGCATGGTTAGCTGTTGGTGGACTTGCAATCATACTATTTAATGTTATTGCCGTTAACTTAATAGTAGCTGGTTTACATTCTTATGCTTAAAAAATGCTAGAAGGGAGTCAACGAAGCATGACAGATCGTATTTTAGTAGTAGATGATGAAGATAGAATTCGAAAATTAGTTAAAATGTATCTCGAAAGAGAAGGTTATGAGACTGATGAAGCGGATAATGGCCAAGATGCCTTAGATAAAGCTTTAAACGAAGATTATGACTGCATATTGTTAGACTTAATGTTACCTGAAATAGATGGAATCGAAGTATGTAAGAGAGTAAGAGAAACAAAATCAACACCTATTATTATGTTAACAGCTAAAGGTGAAGAAAATAATCGCGTTGAAGGATTTGAAATTGGGGCAGATGATTATATCGTCAAACCATTTTCACCTAGAGAAGTTGTCTTACGCGTAAAAGCATTACTAAGACGTACAACGAATCATTCAATGGTTAATCAAACAAATACAGCTAAAGATTTAATTGTATTTGAAAACTTAGTCATTGATAATGACGCACATCGCGTATTAGCAGATCAAAAAGAAGTAAATTTAACACCTAAAGAGTATGAATTATTATTATATTTAGCAAAATCACCTGATAAAGTATTTGATAGAGAACAACTGTTGAAAGAAGTTTGGCACTATGAATTTTATGGTGATTTAAGAACAGTTGATACGCATGTTAAAAGATTGCGTGAAAAGTTAAATAGAGTTTCTGAAGATGCTGCACAAATGATTCATACTGTATGGGGCGTCGGTTATAAATTTGAGGTTCCTGAATAATGAATCGATTAAATAGTGTTGTTGTAAAACTGTGGTTATCTATTATTTTAATAGTAACGACAGTTTTACTTTTATTAAGCGGATTTCTTATAACTTTTTTACAATCTAATAATACATCTACCACAGGTGAAAATTTATATAATAATGCAAGTAAAATAGAACGATTATTACTGAGTTCACACGAAAAAGAGTCAGCAATCGATTATGCAAGAGCACTTGTTGAAGACCCTGCTGGACTCATTATCGTTAAAAATAGTGAGGATTTGACAGCAAGATCTGAAGATCCGTTAAAAGAAGTCATGCTTAATGAGATCAGAACTAATCATGCATTCGATAAAGTCTTTAATGAAGATAAGCACGTATTAAAAGAAATCAATTTAACTTATAACGGTGAGAAACATCAATATATTTTATTAGGCTATCCTTCTCAAGCTTTTCCTGAAGATGATGCAGGTATCTTTTTATTCCAAGATATCAACTCCATTAAAGAAGCTCAAAACGTTGTTACATTGAGTATACTTGTTTCAGCCATTATATTATTAATCGTGAGTACGATCTTTGCCTTCTTTCTTTCAAACAGAATTACGAAACCTTTAATTCAATTGAAACATGCAGCCTTTAAAGTTGCTAAAGGTCATTATACTGAAAAAGTACCGATTTATACGCGTGATGAAATTGGCGAACTCGGTTTAGCATTTAATAAAATGAGTAAAGATATCCGTACAAACATAGATGATGTTAAATCAAAAAATAATATACAAGAAAAACTTATTAATTCGATGATCGATGGTGTGCTAGGTATTAATGATAAGAATGAAATCATTATTTCTAACTCCAAAGCAGATACATTCTTAAAAGAAGTAAGAGAATTTGATCATGTTGATATATCTACACAAAGAAACGACACATTTAAAGAAAAGAATACGCAGTTTTTCGAATACGAATTGGGCCATAAATATTATGTCGTAATATCTACGTATATCGATAGCATTCAAAATGATGGTTCATCAGGTATAGTTGTAATCATTCGTGATATGACCGATGAACATCATATGGATCAAATGAAAAAAGACTTTATCGCAAGTGTTTCACACGAATTAAGAACACCAATTTCTATGTTACAAGGTTATACTGAAGCAATTGTTGACGGTATTGTAACTGAGAAGAAAGACGTTGATGATTTCTTATATATTATTTTAGATGAATCTAAGAGATTAAGTAGATTGATTAATGAATTATTAGAAGTTGCCAAAATGGACGCTGAAGGCATTAAAGTTCATTTAGATGACTTTAATATTTCTACATTAATGAACAAAATTGATACTAAATTCTTACCACAAGCACGAGAAAATGGTTTGAATTTATCCGTTAAACATATTGGGAATCTTACAAATTGGTATGGTGATAGCGATCGTGTTGAGCAAATTTTAACGAATTTAATCGATAACGCGATTAGATACACACATCAAAATGATGCTATTAATGTTGTCTTTGATGATACGGATGAAGAAGACTTTGTTATAAACGTTCAAGATAGTGGCGTAGGTATTGCTAAAGAACATTTAGATCAAATATTTGATCGTTTTTATAAAGTTGATGCTTCTCGCACGAGAGGTAAACACGGAACAGGACTTGGTCTCTTTATCGTTCAAAAAATTATAGATGCACATCATGGTACGATTAAAGTCGATAGTAAAGAGGGTGAAGGCACTCAATTTACAATAACTTTACCAAAAGTTTAAATTGTTGAGTTATTTAGATGAAAATACCTGACCAATGTGCTAATATATATTTTGTAATTAAAACTAAATAAAAAAATTCATCTTCGGGGTTTGGTGAAATTCCATACCGGCGGTTAAAGCCCGCGACCCAATATATGTATGTATATTGGCTGACTTAGTGAAATTCTAAGGCCGACAGTTAAAGTCTGGATGGGAGAAGATGGAGGAAAAAATCTAGTCTTAACTAGGTTTATTTTGCGATAATTTTTCCTCCTATTCTTACGAGATGAATAGGAGGAGTTTATATGTCTAACGATAACAAAACAAAACGCTTACTCACTGTAAGTATGCTCATCGCAATCAGCTTTATTTTAATGTTTTTGAAATTTCCATTGCCATTTTTACCACCATATTTAACAATGGATTTCAGTGATATTCCTGTGCTTGTCGCAACATTTGCGTTCGGTCCAGTTTCAGGTATATTAGTCGCATTATTTAAAAACGTATTGAATTTCTTAATTGTGTCACACGAACCAATTGGAAATACGGCTAACTTTTTAGCGTCAATATGTCTCGTCATTCCAACTTATTATTTCTATCGCATGAAAAAATCAAAATTATTTATGGGATATGGATTAGCAGTTGGTACAATCTTAATGACAATTCTAATGAGTTTAATGAATTATTTTGTTCTATTACCTTTATACGGACAAATTATGAATCTTGCAGATATCGCAAATAATTTAAAATTAATCGTATCTGCCGGTATTATTCCATTTAATTTAATTAAAGGTATTGTCATTTCCGTCATATACATTTTAATATTTGATAAACTTAAGTCTATTATAAAATAAAGAAAGGCTAGGACCTCACGTCCTAGCCTTTCTCATATATATTATTCGAATTTAAGTGCATCTCCGTCGAATGATTCATCTGCTATTTTAATTGAATCTGTCGGACAACCTTCGAAAGCATCTTCCATATCTTCTAATAATTCTTCTGGGACAGCTTCGATTCCCTTATTGTCGTCTAGTATTACGTAGGCGATTCCCTCATCATCATAATCGTATATGTCAGGGGCAGCTGCTCCACATGCGCCACATGCTATACATGTATCCATATCTACTATTGTGTATTTAGCCAAAATTTTCGCCTCCTTTAAAAAACATGCTACACTTATTATACATACTTATTTTAGTGATAACACTTAGAGATTTCAACATTTTTATGTTATTTGAGGTGACTTATTTGAAACAGATTATACTGAAAACCCTTTCCATGAAGCATGAAAACAAAACTGATAAAAGTATTTATAATATTTTAATAGGTAAAAAGACTCATCAAACATATTTTGATGCAACGATAGAACATTTAAAATTGTATTATGGCTGTTTGCCAAATTTGAAATTTGAACAATTCGAACAAATCATTAACGAATCAGTAGAACATATTAATGAACCAATTATAGGCGACTTTTTCTATAGTCAGGCTATTCAATCTGTTAATACAATCTTATTATTAACTCAGATGATTAGTCAAAAAAAGCATAACCATTTAACGTATCAACCGATCATTAATGATAAAGAGATACAATTTAAAGCTAAAGAAATTTACGTACACATTAAAGAAGTAGGCGAAGATCAATTTATAGAAGAAATATATCAGCTATTTGAAGATATAAATACATACTTTCAAACAATTTATATGCATTATTTATTAGCAGGTTTTCGTGAAACGCCTTATACAATTGAACAAATTTCAATGATTGAAGACATTGGTATACTGGATTTAAGGGAACAGTTAGTAGAAGAATATCAATTTATCCAAGTTGCGATACAAAATAAAGAACGTTATCCAATATTGTCTCAGATTAACTATCAACCATTGTTAAACCAACAAACGTTCACAACATTTGAATTATTAAAGCGCACTTATGATATGGATCAACTTGCAAACATTAAACGTGTTAAGACACATACCATTCATGATCATATTATTGAAATGTTTATTAAAGGTTATTTAAAGGATAAGAATTTATACGTAAGTGATGAACAATACGCTAGATTTGTAGAAGTTATTCAACAAACACCTAATCAAAATTTGAAATTTTATTATGAAGCGTTAAATGATTTTACGTATTTCGAAATCAAACTCATGTATGTTTGCTATGCAATGGAGGGATTAAATGCTACAACAAGAACTTAAAAAGTATTTTGGATATGATTATTTTAGAAGTGGGCAAGAGGAAACCGTCCAAAACATATTAGACGGCTATGATGTGTTGAGTATCCTTTCAACTGGAGCTGGGAAAAGTTTGTGTTACCAATTGCCAGCATATATAACTGGTGGCAGAGTGCTCATTATTTCTCCACTTATTTCTTTAATGGATGATCAAGTCGTTCAGATGAAATTAAATGGCGAGAAGAATGCTGTTGCAATCCATTCTGCTATTGATCCAAATGAACGGTCAGACATATTTAGAAATTTATCGAACTATCAATTTATATTTTGTAGCCCGGAATTCATATATGAAGAACATAATTTTAAACGCTTTAAATCTATTGGTTTTAAATATATTGTCTTAGATGAAGCACATTGTTTAAGTGAATGGGGCTTTGATTTTAGACCGCATTATGCACTGATTTCAAAAGTCACACAATACTTTAATCAAGCACAAGTTATTGCACTATCAGCTACTCTGACAAATAAAATGATGCAAGATATAGAAGTGATTACAAAGCGCCGATTTAAAATACATAAAGAAGGTCTCAATCGTTCAAATATTATGTATCATCATGTTAATTTTGATAGCGAAGAAGAAAAAGATCATTACCTATTAGACACCATAAAAGACTCAGGACCAACCATTATTTATGTGTCATCTAAGAAGAAATGTCATGAATTAGCTGAAACGATTTATAAAGAAGGCTTTTTAACAGGGATTTATCATGGAGATTTAAATTATCAAGAAAGAACAACTGTACAAACTCAGTTTATCAATAACGATATTAAAATCATTGTTGCCACAAGTGCATTTGGTATGGGGATTAATAAACAAGATGTAAGAACCGTTATTCATTATCATTTACCTACGTCACCTTCTAAATATGTTCAAGAAGTGGGACGTGCAGGACGTGATGGCGAACCATCCCAAGCAATTAGTTTATTTACAGCAAGTGATATTCATATTTTAAGCCATTTAGCTAATGAGCATGGAATTGATATAGATATGCTTAATTTATTTGAACAAGGGTATCAACTAAATGAGGAGATATCTAAAAATATCCTATATCTTCTTGAATTATATCCACTTAATCAATTAAAAGAGAAAATTCAAGCTGAGCAGAATCAAAAACAATATGCATTTAGTTTTATGAGAAATTATATTCAAATCGATACATGTAGACGTACGTATTTAATGAACTATTTTAATGAACATGTTACACAAGATAATCATTGTTGTGACAATTGTAAGAATGCAAATTTATTAAAATTACCAAATATAAAAGAAGTCAAATTCAAAACTTCTTATAAAAATAGATTAAATGCAATATTTTAATAGGATTGCTTTACTTGATAAGTTCAACAAGGATATAATAAAGTATAATTCAATATATACAAAAAGATAATGATGAGGTGAGTTTATTGTCTAAAGATAATTTTAAAGACGAATTCGAAAAAAGTCGTCAAAAGATAGAACGACCTGAAGACAAGACACAAGAAGTAGAAAACAACAACGAAGAGGTAAACGATAAAAGTCAGCCAAATCGAAAAGAAACAAACGACAAAAAAGAAGAAAAACAACAAAGTAAACAAGAACAACAATATCCACCAAGAGGCGCATTAAGAAGACAACGTAGAAAAGAAGAAGCTAACAAACAGAAAGCAAAAGAAGAACAACCTAAACAAGAAACACCTAAAGCTTCAGAAACACCAAATAACGAAGATAAGTCGTCTAAAAAGGCTGGAGCAATTGGTGCTGCAGGTGCAGTTGGTGCTGGAGCAGCAGGCGCAAGTGCTGCTAATGCCAATAAAAACACTCAAAATAATAAACCAAAACAAAAAAGATCTTTAACAGACAAACCTGAAACTAAGGATCAGCAACCTAAAGATCAAAATGATTATAAAAAAGCTGCAGGTGCTGCCGCTGCTACTGGTGCAGGCGCTAGTGCCGCAAATAATTCTGCAAATCAGAATAATGCTAAAGATCAAAACAAAAATGAGTCTCAAAAAGACAAGTCAAAAGGTAAAAAAGGTGCAGCAGCATCTGCCGCATCAAATAAAAACAACAAGCAAGAATCTAACAGCAAAGATAACAAAGAAAAGCAATCTAAAAACAAAAAAGGTGCAGCCGCAGCAGCGGGTGCCGGAGCTGTTGGCGCTGGTGCAGCAGGAGCTGTAGGAGGCGGTTCAGCCGGTGGAGGTACACCACCAAGTAATGGTAGTGGTGGACAAAACGGCGATGATGGCAACTCAAATAAATTCAAGAAAGCACTTGTTCCTATAATAGCTGCAATTCTTATACTTGGCGCACTTGCCTTATTCTTAGGTATGTACTTAAATGGTGCAAATAAAGATAACGGTAAAGAAATTGCTGAAAAAACAGAGCAAACAAATAGTGACGCTAAGAAAAAAGCTGATGAACAAGCTGAAAAAGATAGAGCTAAAAAAGAAGACGAAGATAAAGCAAATGACAAAGCTAAAGAATCAAATGAAGACTCTGACAAAAACAGTGATTCAAGCGACTCAAATAATTCTTCTGAAAATAGCTCAGACGAAAGTAATTCAGATTCAGACTCAAATGCAAATAGCAATGAAGATAGCCAAAGCAACCAAGATCAAAACAGTGACGATAGCGTAAATCAATATAGTGATAGCGCAAGTAATGAAGATGTACAAAATGCAGCTGATGATGCAGCTAACAACCAAACAAATCAAAATACACAAAGTAATCAAAACCAAAATCAGTCTCAAGAATCACATACTGTAACTGGTAAAGAAAACTTATACCGTATTGCGATTCAATATTATGGTAGTGGATCACCAGAAAATGTAGAAAAAATTAGACAAGCAAATGGTATTTCTGGCAATGAAATATCTCAAGGTCAGAATTTAGTAATACCATAGACATAAACAAAAGGGGATGGCTTTATGTATTTAACGAACATTATGATACCAAAGGAAAAATGTTATATCGCGAATCCGAAAGATACGATTCACTCAGCACTTGATAAATTAGAACATCATGGTATTGATGGGTTACCAGTTGTTGCTGATGGAAAGTATATTGGCATGATCACAAGATATAGTATTTTTAGACATTACTTCTTCAAAAAAGAAAATGTCTCAAGGGATGAATTTATTGAAAGTACTAAAATTGAAGAAATCTTAACGTTAGATTTACATTCATTAAATGCAAACCATGTAGTAGAAGAATCACTACTTAACTTGCAAGACTTTCCAATATTAGCAGTTGTAAATGACGATAAAGATTTTCTTGGTATCGTAACAAGATATGATGTAATGGAACAATTTAAATCAGCATTCGGTATGAAACAAAAAGGAATCCGTATTGCGATTACTTCTGTAGAAGCTGAAGGCAGAATTAAACGATTATCAAGTATCATTGCGAAATTCAAACTCAACACAATATCATTTGTAACATTTGATGAAACAGATAAAATGTATCGCAGAATGATCATCAAAGTTGAGAAAACAAACAACTTAGAAAAATTCATTAAGTATTTAGGAAAAAATGGATTCAAAGTACTTGATGTATCAGAAGAATAAATTAAGAAAGAACCTGAACACGAAATGTGTTCAGGTTCTTTTCATTTTAAGGGTGTTGAATATGGTGTTGTGGCAGCTGTTTTGAACACTTTCGGCCAAACTTGTTCATAACGTGGTTGTTAGTTACAAAACTACTGAGAATTGTAATTACTGGTCTCCTTATTTGCACTTCTCACCAAAACTGCTAATAACACCTAGCCACGCTACAATCCCAATCTTTTCATATATTCAGTTTCATTTTATTTTACTAATCTCGCATTATTGATATAATGATTGAGGATATTATAAGGAGTGAAAGTACATGCAAGAATATGAAAGCTTAATAATCGGTGGTGGCCCTTGTGGATTGAGTGCAGCAATCGAACAGAAGAGAAAAGGTATTAATGCTGTCGTGATTGAAAAAGGTAATGTTGTAGATGCTATTTATCATTATCCTACTCATCAAACATTCTTTTCTTCTAGTGATAAACTTGGTATTGGTGATGTACCATTTATCGTTGAAGATTTAAAACCTAAAAGAAATCAAGCACTCGTTTATTATAGAGAAGTCGTGAAACATCACCAACTTGATGTAAGAACTTTTGAAGAAGTGTTAGCTGTTAAAAAGGTTGATAATAGATTTTTAGTATCAACAACTAAACAAACGTATAAAGTGAGATTCTTAACAATTGCTACTGGTTACTACGGTCAACCAAACGAATTAGAAGTACAAGGTCAAGAGTTAAGTAAAGTGATGCATTATTTCAAAGAAGCACATCCATATTTTAATCAAGATGTTGTGATTATTGGCGGCAAAAATTCAGCTGTCGATGCAGCAATTGAATTAGAAAAAGCTGGCGCAAATGTAACAGTCTTATACCGTGGATCAGAATACTCTAAAAGTATTAAACCATGGATATTGCCTAACTTTGAATCATTAGCAAAACACGAAAAAATCACGATGCATTTTAACAGTGAAGTAGAACGTATCGATGAAGACACTCTTACATTTAATAAAGAAGGTAAGTCATATACAATTAAAAATGACTTTGTCTTTGCAATGATCGGTTATCACCCTGATTACAAATTCCTAGAATCTTGTGGTGTAGAAACAATTACAAATGAATTTGGAACTGCACCTTCATATAATAGAGATACAATGGAATCAAATGTTGAGAATTTATATATCGCTGGTGTTATAGCTGCTGGTAACGATGCTAACACGATATTTATCGAAAATGGTAAATTCCACGGCGGTACAATTGCACAAGATATTGAAAGAAAAAAGCAAACACCTTTAGAATCATAAAAACAACCATGTTATTGGACAATTAGCCAGTAACATGGTTATTTTTTATGCGAAATATTCAACTAAATCTTCTTTAGATAAATGATTACTTAAACCAACAAGTAGTTTAAGACGTGCTTTTTGTCCATTTAATCCGTTTGATAAAATAATGCCCATTTGTTGAAGTTGGTATCCGCCACCTTCATATGCGTAAATACCGCCTACAATGCCATTGAATGAACGCGAAACCATTACAACTGGAATATCAGCATCGAGCAAGTTCTGAATACCTTGTAATGCAGTAGGTGGCATGTTGCCTTGACCAAGGGCTTCTATAATTAGACCATCATATTGTTTTTCTACAAAGAAATCTAATAAATCACTTGATAGGTCCATGTGAGCTTTTACAATACCTATTTTGATATTTGGATTGATGTTTGGATATTTTTTATATGGAAAAGGTTGATGATGGAATATAACATGCGTCTTTGTAACACTGCCAATTGGTCCATAGTTTGGACTTTGGAAAGTACTCGTGTTTGACGTATGTGTTTTTGTTACATTTTTAGCTGTATGAATTTCATCATTGAATACAACCATTACCCCTTTATTTTGCGCATCATCTGTTGATGCTACTTTTAAAGCTGAAACATAATTGTATAAGCCATCCGAACCTATTTCATTTGAAGATCTCATGGCACCTGTTAAAATAATAGGTAACTTCGTATCTATTGTTAAATCTAATAAATACGCCGTTTCTTCTAAAGTATCTGTTCCATGAGTAATCACAAACGCATCATATTCATCTTTATCAATTGATTCTGTAATAATATCTTTCAATTGATTAATATATTGATTATTCATATGTGGGGAAGGTACTTGGAATGGATTTATTTCTGTAATATCACCTAGAGATTGTATAAATGCTTGATGTCTATGCATCGGATGTTCAGCATTTGTTTCTACTTTACCTGTATCTTTATCTTCAGACATACTAATTGTTCCACCAGTATGTATAACTAATATTCTCTTCATTTCTTTCCTCCTATTCATATGATTATAATTTATGATAAAATATATAAGATTAAAGAACAAGAGAGGGTATACAAATGAAAAAAATAAATATAGCAATAGATGGTCCAGCAGCAGCTGGTAAAAGTACAATCGCTAAACTTGTAGCGCAACATTTTAATATGATTTATGTGGATACAGGCGCTATGTATAGAGCGATTACACTTTATTATATTGAGCAAGGCTCAGAAGACTTTGACCATCTTGTTAAAGAAATTGACTTAAAAATCGTATTAGATAACGGGCAACGTGTTATTTTAAACGGTAAAGATGTTTCAGAAAGAATCAGAGAAAATGATGTAACCGAAAAAGTTTCATATGTGGCCTCTAAAGAACCTGTTAGAACATTTTTAGTAGAAGAACAACAAAGATTAGCAGATGAGAAAAATGTCGTAATGGATGGTAGAGATGTCGGTACAACAGTGTTACCGGATGCAGAATTAAAAGTATACATGATAGCATCAGTTGAAGAACGTGCTATTAGAAGATTTAAAGATAATGAATTACGTGGCATCGAATCTGATATCGAATCATTAAAGATTGATATTGAACGTCGTGACCAATATGATATGAATCGTGAAATCTCACCTTTAGTGAAAGCAGAAGATGCTATTAGTATCGATACGACTGGATTGTCAATTGAAGAAGTGACAAATAAGATAGTCGAACTTGCAAAAAGTAAAATGGTCTAAATAGTTCGAATTTCTTGACAATTTAGCCGCTTTATAAGAAGTTATTATTATGATATTTATTTAAAGGAGGCAATTTTGATGACGGAAGAATTCAACGAATCCATGATAAATGAAGTGCAAGAAGGTGACAAAGTTAAGGGTACTGTACAACAAGTAGAAGATAAACACGTAGTTGTGCATATAGTGGGTGGTAAATTTGATGGCATCATTCCAATTAGCCAACTGTCAACTCAACACATCGAAACAGCTAACGAAGTCGTCAATATTGGTGATGAAATCGAAGCATTCGTAACTAAAATCGAACAAAATGATGAAAGCGGACATTATATATTATCGAAACGTAAATTAGATGAAAATCTTTCATACGAAAAGTTACAAAAGATTTTAGAAGATGACGCAACAATCGAAGCTGAAGTAACTGAAGTAGTGAAAGGCGGTTTAGTTGTTGATGCTGGTATTAGAGGCTTTATTCCAGCTTCATTAATCTCTGTAAACTATATTGATGATTTCTCTGACTACTTAGGTAAAGTATTAACACTTAAAGTTGAAGAATTAGATCAAACAAATAACAGAGTCATTTTAAGTCACAAGAAAGTTGAACAAGAAGCATTAAGTTCTAAAAAAGAAGACTTACTCAATAATATTTCACAAGGTGATGTATTAGAAGGTACTGTCGCTAGAATTGCGAACTTTGGTGCATTCATTGACTTAGGTGGCGTAGATGGACTTGTACATGTATCTGAGTTATCTCATGATCATGTTAAATCACCTGACGAAGTTGTAAAAGTTGGCGATACGGTTAAAGTTAAAGTACGTGCTGTTGATAGAGAAGCAGAAAGAATTTCTTTATCAATTAAAGATACGTTACCAAGCCCATTTGAACAAATCGAGTCACAATTCACTGTTGGTGATATCGTACCAGGTAAAGTCGTGCGTTTAGCTCAATTCGGAGCATTTGTAGAAATCGCACCTGGCTTACAAGGTTTAGTTCATATTTCTCAAATCAGCCACGAACACATCGGTAATCCTGAAGAAGTATTAGAAAAAGGACAAGATGTACAAGTGAAAATTCTTGCTGTCGATAAAGATGAAGAAAGAATTTCTTTATCTATTAAAGATACAATTGAACAAGAAACTGATTTTGATGAATCATATTTAAACCAACAAGATACAGATGATGACAATCCTACTTTAGGAGATGTCTTCGGAGATAAATTAAAAGATTTTAAATTATAATATGTGTATATATAAGAGACTGGAACATAATGAAATGTTTCAGTCTTTTTTAGTTTTTTAATTCGATAGGCTAAATAGTCATCATATGTTAAAATAGAAAGGATTATGAAAGAGAGGAAGTAGGTTTATGACGAAACCCATTATAGCAATTGTAGGTAAACCAAATGTAGGGAAATCTACAATTTTTAATAGAATTATAGGCGAGAGGGTATCTATCGTTGAAGATACACCTGGTATAACAAGAGATAGAATATATTCAAGTGGAGAATGGTTAACACATGACTTCAACTTAATAGATACAGGCGGAATAGATTTAGGTGATGAACCTTTCCAACAACAAATAAGAGCACAAGCAGAAGTTGCAATTGATGAAGCGGATGTTATCATCTTTATGGTTAATGGACGTGAAGGTGTAACACAAGCTGATGAAATGGTCGCTAAAATATTATACAAATCAAATAAACCTGTCGTATTAGCAGTTAATAAAATTGATAATCCAGAAATGCGTAGTGAAATTTATGACTTTTATTCATTAGGATTTGGTGAGCCATTCCCAATCTCAGGTTCACATGGTCTAGGTTTAGGTGACTTATTAGATGAAGCGGCTAAACATTTCCCTGAAGATGACGAACCAGATTATGATGATGAAACAATTAGACTATCACTGATTGGTAGACCAAACGTGGGTAAATCAAGTTTAATCAACGCCATTCTTGGAGAAGAACGTGTTATCGTTTCACCAATTGCTGGTACAACAAGAGATGCGATTGATACAATATACACATATGATGATCAAGAATATGTATTAATTGATACTGCAGGTATGAGAAAGAAAGGTAAAGTATACGAAAGTACTGAAAAATATTCAGTATTACGTGCTTTAAAAGCCATCGAACGTTCTAATGTCGTACTTGTTGTGATTGATGCTGAAGAAGGCATTATTGAACAAGACAAAAAAGTTGCTGGATATGCGCATGAAGCCGGTAAAGCAATTGTTATTGTTGTTAACAAGTGGGATACCGTTGAAAAAGATTCGAAAACAATGAAGAAGTTTGAAGAAAAAGTTAGAGATAACTTCCAATTCTTAGACTATGCGCCAATTGCGTTCGTATCAGCATTAGAAAAATCACGCTTAAAAACATTATTCCCATTAATTACGATGGCAGATGAAAACCACCGTAAACGTGTACAAAGTTCTACACTTAATGAAGTTATTACAGATGCTGTAGCGATGAATCCAACGCCTACTGATAATGGTAGAAGATTAAACATTTTCTATGCAACACAAGTAGCGATTCAACCGCCAACATTCGTAATATTTGTTAATGATGTTGAATTAATGCATTTCTCTTACAAACGTTTCTTAGAAAATCGTATAAGAGATGCGTTCGGTTATGAAGGTACACCAGTTCATTTAATCTCAAGAAAAAGAAACTAATATTAAAGGATTGATAACTATGACAAATATAACTGTATTTGGTACAGGTAGTTGGGGAACTGCTTTAGCAAACGTATTAGCAGACAACCAACATAATGTATTAATGTGGGGTAAAACTGAAACAACTATTAACGAAATCAACAAAGAACATAAGAATACAAAATATTTAAAAGAAAATATTTTAAATGAAAATATTAAAGCAACAACTGATTTAAAGGATGCTGTTCATCATGCGTCTATCTTTATTATTGCTGTTCCGACAAAAGCCATTCGCGAAGTATGTGAAAATATTAATGAAATCGCTTATGGTAAAAAAGTATTCATCCATGTGTCTAAAGGTATCGAACCTGGCACTTTCAAACGTATTTCTGAAATGATTGATGAATCAATCGATAGCAAAATCAATGGCGGTATCGCTGTATTATCAGGACCAAGTCATGCAGAAGAAGTTGCGATAAAACATCCAACAACAGTTTCAGTATCATCTGAAAACGAAGAAGTTGCTCGTTTAGCTCAAGATTTATTTATGACGGATTATTTCCGTGTATATACGAACAATGATCTTGTCGGTATTGAAATAGGTGGCGCGTTAAAAAATATCATTGCACTTGCTGCAGGTATTACTGACGGAATTGGATATGGTGACAATGCGAAAGCAGCACTTATGACGAGAGGTTTAGCTGAAATTACACGTTTAGGTGTTAAAATGGGTGCTGATCCTATGACATTCCTAGGTCTTGGTGGTATCGGTGACTTAATCGTTACTTGTACATCTGTACATTCACGAAACTGGAAATGCGGAAATATGCTTGGTAAAGGGGCTACATTAGACGAAGCATTAGAAGAAATGAATATGGTCGTTGAAGGCGTAAGAACAACAGAAGCTGCTTACAACTTAGCAAAAGAATATGATGTTGAAATGCCAATAACTTCAGGTTTGTATAAAGTGTTATTCGAAGATTATCCAGTTTCTGAAGGTGTTAAAGATCTTATGGAACGTGACAAAAAGTCAGAGAATATTTAAGCAAGAGGGGTATTTAAATGTTTGATATATCAAGAATGGATTTAATGTGGGTGTCATTTTATTCTATTGGTTTTATGATTTTGGCAATTATACTCGTATATTTATCAAGATTTAAATTAAAAAATAAAATCATCAGTAGTATAACAATGTTTTTAGCAGTCATTTCTCTTATTATTGCTGGTATCTTTATGATTGTTGTATTAGGTGGATCGAGCCATGCATAATTACAAAAAAATATCGATCTTATTAATATTGAGTACTTTAATTTTGTCAGCATGCGCTTTTCCTAATAAAGAGAAAACAGAAAACCAAGTGCCAGCGAAAGACCAATTAAGTATGGTTCAAACAGCGGTAGATGAATACAAAAAGGCAAGTGGTGGATTATTACCTATCAAAGATAGAGATGATAGTTATTCATTATACTTAAAACACCCAGTTGACTTTAATAAATTAAAACCAAAGTTCTTATCACAATTACCAGGTAATTCATTTGAGAACGGCGGTATTTATCAATATGTAATCATGGATGTCGACAAAGACCCTAAAGTGCATTTAATCGATTTAAGAACGTCAGAAGTCTTAAAAGATATTCGAATTCGAATAGATGCATCAGGTAAACCATTACAATTAGGTAAAAAAGTTGCACCTAATGTATATGAAATTGAATACAAAAAATATGGTTTCAAGAAACAACCAACTGTACCAAGTCCATATAGTAATGAGCGATTACCTGTTTATATGAACGGCGGAAATGATTTTGTTATTGATTATAGATTAGATTTAGCAAAAGCAATTAAAAAAGAAAAATCACTTCCTAAACCAGGTGAAGATATTCGATATTTATTATACAAAGATTCGCCGATATTACCGGCTTATTCGCCTGAATTTACAATAAATAGTAAAAATGAGCCTGTTTTTAAATCAAAAGTGAAAAAATATTAATAAAAATATAGAAATTATGCATTTATAGCTTGTAAATCGTTGCAGTGGCACAGGTTGTTGTGTTAAAGTCTTATCATAATGGTATTTATACATATCATTAGATAACCTTTTGGGAGGTGAAATTGAAATGAACAAAACAGAATTAATCAACTCAGTAAGTGAAAAAGCTAATTTAACTAAAAAAGAAGCTGGTCTTGCTGTAGATGCAGTGTTCGAATCAATTCAAAAATCTTTATCTGACGGTGAAAAAGTACAATTAATTGGTTTCGGTAACTTTGAAGTACGCGAAAGAGCTGCTCGTAAAGGACGTAACCCACAAACTGGTAAAGAAATTGATATCCCTGCAAGCAAAGTTCCAGCTTTTAAAGCAGGTAAAGCATTAAAAGATGCAGTTAAATAATTGATTGTATCAAAGCCCTTTTTAAGGGCTTTTTTTATTTGTCTTATTTCTTTATATGAAATGAATATATGCATTTTCAATTCATTTAACTTAGTGTTAAGATATATAGGTGATATTGTTGAGGTGATAAGATGGATAAAATTGAAAAAATTTATAAAAAAGATATTTCTAATTTGTTAAAAGGTGTAGAGAATAGTAATGTACCTGTAGTTAATCCAATCATAGCTGACGTACTAGATGAAATGAACATCGATACTAATGCTAAGTTAGCTACATTATCTATTGATGCCTCAATGCGCTTTTTAAATAGAATAGGCGAGCCAAATGTTTCTAATCAAGATATCTTAATAGGTGATCTTGTTAGTGCATATTTTTATAAATGTGCTACATTAAATAAAGACCTCGTATTTTTAGATATTATGACTCAAGCAATTAGTAAACAAAATGAATTAAAACAAACGTTGGCTCATGATAAAATAAATCAAGATACAGCTATTATAAAAGAAATAGAATCAATCTTTATTACAACAGTGATTGATTACTACAAAATTAATATGGATAAAGAAACTTTGAAAGATCAAATTTATGCATATTATTATTAATGAATAACTACATTTTTAAACTTAAAGGAATGAATAACTAGTGGATAATAAATCGAAATCAGAACACGTACATGAAGTTTTCCAAAATATATCAGGTAAATATGATACATTAAATAATATCATCAGCTTCGAGCAACATAAAAGATGGCGTAAATATACAATGAAACAAATGGATGTTAAACCAGGTTCAAAAGCTTTAGATGTTTGCTGCGGAACTGCAGATTGGACAATTCAATTAAGTCACGCTGTGGGACCATATGGTGAAGTAGTTGGTATCGACTTTAGTGAGAATATGTTAGAAGTCGGTAAGAAAAAAACAGATAACATGGCAAATATACATTTAATTCATGGTGATGCTATGAACTTACCATTCGAAGATAATGAATTTGATTATGTAACAATCGGATTCGGCTTACGAAACGTACCCGATTATAAACATGTCTTAAGCGAACTTAAAAGAGTCGTTAAACCAGGCGGCATGGTTGTATGTCTAGAAACAAGTCAGCCAACAATGCCAGTATTCAAACAATTATATAGATTTTATTTCAAAAATATCATGCCACTATTCGGTAAAATTTTTGCGAAATCTTTAAAAGAATACAACTGGTTACAAGAATCTGCTGGAAACTTCCCTGGCAAAAAAGAATTAGCAGAAATGTTTGCTGATGTAGGATACGAAAGAATTAAAGTGAAAAGCTTCACTGGCGGCGTTTCAGCAATGCATTTAGCTTACAAACCTAAATAACAAGGTGATTACATGTATGACAAAACTAAAATTCATATAAATAAAGAAGTAAAAGAAATAGAAAAACAATTGAATAGTTATATAAATAGTGACCAAAACACTATAAACGAAGCTTGCCAATATTTATTAACTTCTGGTGGTAAACGTATACGACCATTATTCACTTTAATTGCAAGTCAATTTGGCGAGCATTATTCAAGAGATGTAATCACTGTAGCAACTACATTAGAACTTATACATATGGCCAGTTTAGTTCATGATGATGTCATTGATAAAAGTGACAAAAGAAGAGGTAAACCAACTATAGCAAAGAAGTGGGATGTGCAAACTGCAGTTATTACGGGTAACTATTTATTATCTCAATCTTTAAATGCAGTTAGCCAAATAGAACATCCAAAGCTTCATGAACAATTAGCAAATGGTATTATCGAAGTATGTCGTGGAGAACTATTCCAATTCGAAGATCAATTCGTATCAAATCAATCGATAACAAATTATCTACGTAGAATTAAACGTAAGACCGCATTGCTTATTTCACTATCTACAGAATTAGGTGCGTACGCGGCACGTGCAGATGATGAAACTGTGAAGAAGTTAACTAAAATTGGATATTACATTGGTATGAGTTATCAAATAGTAGATGACATTTTAGATTTCACAAGTACTGAAAAGAAACTCGGTAAACCAGTTGGATCTGATTTAAGAAACGGACATTTAACTTTACCAGTCTTATTAAGAATGAAAAATTCTAAAGATTTTAAAGCAAGCATCAATGAACTACAACCAGATAGTCCTTCAGAAGTATTTGACGGATTAGTTCAAGAAATTATTACATCACCAGAATTACAAAAATCTAAAGAAGTAAGCAATCATTATTTACAAAAAGCAGAAAATTTAATTGATACATTAAATAATGAATCAGGTAAAAAAATGCTCTTGGAAATAATTGTGAAAATAAGAGATAGAAACCACTAGAAAGCGCTTGCAAGTATGCGTAGTCAATGATAAACTTATCTTGGATTTACATAAAACAAAGGTAGGGATTACGCAATGGAAAGAACTTTTTTAATGATTAAACCTGATGCAGTACAAAGAAACTTAATCGGTGAAGTTGTTTCACGATTAGAAAGAAAAGGCTTAAAATTAGTTGCAGCTAAATTATTCCAAGCTAATGAAGAATTAGCTAAAGAACATTATGCTGAACATGTTGAGAAACCTTTCTTCAACGATTTAGTAAGCTTTATTACATCAGGACCAGTATTTGCAATGGTAGTAGAAGGTAAGAATGTAGTAGAAGTAACAAGAACACTTGTTGGTGAAACAAACCCTACTAAAGCAGCGCCAGGTACGATAAGAGGGGATTATGGTATCGATTTAGGCAGAAACATTATTCATGGATCAGATTCAAACGAATCAGCAGAACGTGAAATTGGTCTCTGGTTTGATCAATCAGAACTAAATGATTATAAATTAAACAATGAAAATTGGGTTTACGAAAAATAAATACAATAGAGAAGTAGTTCAACGATAATTTGTTGAACTACTTTTTTGTTAAGAGGCGGAAGTGGGTATTTTCGGGGGGTTACACGAGTATTCGGGGGTATTCTCAGGTCGTTACGAACACTTTCGCCCAAACTTGTTCGTAACGAGGGTCTTGTGAACACTTCTGGTCAAACTTGTTCATAACGGGGGGCTTGTAAACACTTCTGGCCAAACTTGTTCGTAATGAGGGCGTTAATTACAAAACTCGGCTGAAGTGTTACTATGGACCGCCTTAGTTACAAAACTCGGCCGAAGTGTTACTATGGACTGCCTTAATTACAAAAGTCAGCGAAATTGTTACTATGGATAGCTTTAGTTACAATACTACCGAGAATTGTAATTACTGGTCTCCTTATTTGCACTTCTTGCCAAACTTGCAAATAACGACCTCAGTATTTGCACTTCTCACCAAAACTGCTAATAACAACATATAATTCACACTTATTTAAAATCAAAAAAATCTAAAACTTTGTTAAACTATTCGTCTGTTTTTGTTAATTTAACGCGCTAAATATGATATGATTAATTTTATATTTAATTAACAGTAGGGAGAGATAATATGCGTTACTTAACATCTGGTGAATCACATGGACCACAACTAACTGTCATTATAGAAGGTGTACCAGCAAACTTGAAAATTGACGTAAACGAGATTAATGAAGAAATGTTTAAACGTCAAGGTGGATATGGACGCGGTCGTCGTATGCAAATTGAAAAAGATTCTGTAGAAATCGTTTCAGGTGTGAGACATGGTTATACATTAGGTAGCCCTATTACACTCATCGTTAAGAATGATGATTTTAAACATTGGAGAAAAATTATGGGTGCAGACCCATTAACTGAAGAAGAATTAGAAAATATGAAACGAGTTATCACTAAACCTAGACCTGGCCATGCCGATCTTGTTGGTGGTATGAAATATAATCATAGAGATTTAAGAAATGTACTTGAACGTTCGTCTGCTCGTGAAACAGCTGCAAGAGTTGCTGTTGGTGCAGTTTCTAAAATTTTATTAAAAGCTTTAGACATTGAAATTTATTCAAGAGTTATTGAAATCGGTGGCGTTAAAGACGATTATGAATACACGCTTGAAGAAGTCAAACAAAATATTGACCATAATGACGTACGTTGTATAAATGATGACGTTGCTGAAAAAATGAGAAATCGTATTGATGAAGCTAAAAAAGATGGTGATTCAATCGGTGGTATCGTTGAAGTAGTCGTTGAAAATATGCCTGCTGGAATTGGAAGTTATGTTCATTATGACCGTAAACTTGATGGTCGTTTAGCACAAGCAGTCGTAAGTATTAACGCATTTAAAGGTGTTAGTTTCGGTGAAGGCTTTAAAGCTGCTGAAAAACCAGGTAGTGAAATACAAGACGAGATTGCTTACGATAGCGAAATCGGCTACCATCGTTTATCAAATCACTTAGGTGGTCTTGAAGGCGGTATGTCAAATGGAATGCCAATCGTCATCAATGGTGTTATGAAACCAATACCAACATTATATAAACCATTAAACTCTGTAGATATCGATTCTAAAGATAGCTTTAAAGCGACAATTGAAAGATCAGATAGTTGTGCTGTTCCTGCTGCAAGTGTTGTTTGTGAAAATGTTATCGCATTTGAAGTTGCAAAAGCTTTAACTGAAGAATACCAATCTAATCACATTGACCAATTACAAGAAGCTATTAAGAATCATCGTAATTGGAACTTAAACTTCTAGGTGATGAAATGATTTTTGAAACAGCATATACTAACAACAACTATCCGATAATATTAAAGCAGAACGCACTAGCTGAACTTAATCAATATCTTAAAGCAGATGAACAAAATATTGTGTTAATTGACCAAGATGTTTATAGATATCATAAAGACTATATTAAGTCACATCTTCAAGACCAAGATATTAAATTTTTAACGGTTATGAGTGGTGAAGCTTGTAAGCAAATGTCATATTTTGAATCGCTCAGCGAAAAGCTCTTATCAATGAATATCACAAGACAATCTCAACTCATCGCTATCGGTGGTGGCGCAACTGGAGACTTTGTTGGTTTTCTAGCTGCAACTTTGTTACGTGGCATTGATTTTATACAAGTTCCTACAACACTTTTGGCACACGATTCAGCAATCGGTGGAAAAGTGGGCATTAATGCATCGGTCGGTAAAAATTTAATCGGTGCATTTCATAGACCACGCGCTGTTATATATGATATAAATTTCCTAGAAACATTGCCACATATTGAAATACGTAGTGGTTATGGTGAAATATTTAAACATGCCATTTTAAATAGTGAAGCCGACACACTTCATTTAATGGATGTTTATCCTTCAATTAAAGAATTAGCGCAATTGAAAAATATAGAAGATTATTTAAAAATGGGCATTGAAACTAAATTGAAAATTGTGATTGAAGATGAATTTGAAGGTGGCGTACGTAAACATTTAAATTTAGGACACACTTTTGGACACGGACTTGAATACTTAACAAAAATTGCTCACGGTGAAGCTGTGATGATCGGTATTCTTTTCCAGAAAGTGATAAATAAAAATAGAAATATGTACGATAGCACTTCAAGTGTGCATCTGTTCATTAATTATTTAAAAGAATTAGGTTACCCTTTAAATGTCTTAAATCATGCTGATATTGAACAAATTTTTGAATATATGAAAAAAGACAAAAAGAATATTGGACAAACGATTCAAATGGTTTTACAAAATGGTGAAGCTTCATTTACAATTGAATCCGTTTCTAAAGAAGAAGTATTAGATGCATTTAAAGAACTTAAATCTCTAATAAATGAATAGAAGGAGTCCTTTAACATGGAAGATGTATATAAAGTAATTGACGATATTCACATGAAGAATATCGAACATTTAGATGAGAAAGTAAACAGAGTTCTACAATCTGACGATCACGACGCTTTATTTATGTTAGGCGAAACATTATATAAATACGGTATTGTCGATCAAGGCGTTAAAATATTCGAAGAACTTTATTTACTTTATCCTGATGAAAATGAATTGCTTGTTTATTATATAGAAGGGCTAATTGACCAAAACGACTTAGATAAAGCGCATGAAGTATTGTATAACAGCCCACATTCTACAGAGAAATTAATGCTTGAGGCTGATTTATACCAACAACAAGGCTTATTCGAAGTTGGAATAGAGAAATTAATTGAAGCAAAAGAAATGGAACCAGATGATATTGTGATTACATTCGCTTTAGCTGAAATGTACTATTACGATGGTCAATATTTAAAAGCGATTTCTAACTATGAAACAATCACGCAAACTGGTGAAGATATTATTAATGGTATTTCGATTTATGCACGAATGGCAGACGCAAGTTTACAAAGTGGTGCATACGAAGAAGCAATCAAATATTATGAAAATGTATCAGAAATGGATATGACAGCTGAAGATTATTTCAAACAAGCAATTAGTTACCAAAAAAATGACTTAACAAGAGAAGCAATTAAGCAACTTGAAAAGTTATTACAAAAAGACCCAGACTTTATGCAAGCTTACCATTACTTATTGCAAATTTATGAATCAGAAAAAGATTATGAAAAAGCAATAGAAATCGGTAAAGAAGGGCTACGCTTAAACGCATATTATAAAGAACTTATGACAGATACTGCTAGACTAATGTTAACAACTAACGATGAGCATGGTGCAATTCTGTTACAAGATGCATTAACAGTTGATCCTTCTTATACTGAAGCTGCCATTATACTTGCTGATTATTATCGAGAAAAAGATAACATAACAGGTCTTATTAATTTATTAACGTATGTTGATCATGAAGATATAGACCCAGTAGTAGCTTGGCACGTTGCATATGCATTCGGTGAAGAAGAAAGAGATAAAGAAGCTCAACACTTCTATGAATTAGCATATCCAGATTTAACACAAAATATTGATTTCTTAAACGACTATTACCATTACTTAATTGAAATCGGTCATGTCGATAACGCTAAAAATATATTAGAATCTGTTCGCAAACTTGATCCTGAAAATCCATATTGGGACCAAGAATACGAAAGATTATTATAAGTAGGGTTAATTATGAATCATACATGGTTAAACTATGAAAAACAGCGATTTATTGAATATATTCTATATCAATACGATTTTAAAATTGCTGAAAGTGTATGGATATTAAATTTATTAAAAAGCAGCCCTAAATATTTATCTAACATTTCATTCGTCAATGAATTTTCAGATGAACGCATATTGTCCATAAGTACCGAGCAATCTAAACAACTGCCTTTACTTTATTGTAAAGATCGCTTCTGTATAGAAGATGGTCGACAAATCTTCCACGATATTCGACTAGATAATACACATTTAAATGTACTTTTATATTTGAACAAAAATGATGATCGACTAAATAAGTTACTGTTGTTGCAAATGCTTGTTGATTATTATGGAGATGATAAAGATATTCGTGCTTTAAATAATAACAATACACATGGACTAGGACATTGGCGTAAACTCATCAGTAATGAAATAGATAAATCTTTAGATAATAACGATCAAGACATGTTTATAGAAATGTCTAAAATATTACAATTCATTAATGAGTTGGAGGAACATCGATAATGTTATTTAATCATGTTGACTTAAAAGAATTAAAAAACAACTTAGAATATATCGATACAGCCATCATACCTGTATCTAATATTGATATGAATCATCAATTATTAACATCATGCGATCAAAATGAAACAGTTCAACTTGTTGGCATGTTAGCAGAAAAACAATTTAAAGGTAGATTACTACTTACACCAACATTTTTCACAAGTGGTAATCAATACGATCACGTCGTATCTTTTATACAAAGTTTAAAAGAGTATGGCTTGAACAATATAATTATTTTAAGCAGTGATCAAGTAGAACTGAACGTTGATCACGAATTGTATAAAGTAAACACGATTCCAATGGGTGACTTAGACGATGATATGAAACGCACACTCATCGAAGACGAAGTCAAACAATTTATGAAGTTTATCATAAGAACATGGAATAAATAGTAGGTAGATGCACGATAGATTATAGTGTATTATCCCTATAGAGTAAGTATTTAAAAACTAAAACTCTATAGGGATATTTTTATACATAAAGCTAGACTACCTGTCGAACTTAAACAAGGCAAATTCAATAACTTTAAAAAACTTATTCAGATATAGTGTCTTAATATATTATTTTACATCATGCTACTTTAAAAAATTGGGTGGTAAAGTATACTGAAGGAAAGTAAAATAAATCTTATTTTCCATATCTAGAGGTAGACACTATGAATACTAGAAAAACAACATTTGAAGAGAGAATTGAAATAGCTAAATATTGTATTGAAAATAATAGAGACTTTAATAAGACAGCTGAAAAGTACCAAGTTAACTATTCACAAGTCTATAATTGGATAAAAAAATATGAAAAACATGGTGATATTGGTTTAGTAGATGGTAGAGGTAAAGGAAAACCAGTTGAAGCTTTAACTAGAGAAGAAGAACTTGAATTAAAAATAAAAGCACTTGAACAAAGAAATAAATTTCTCCAAATGGAGAATGAGGTATTAAAAAAGCAGGAAGAAATAGAGAGGCAGTTGATGAATCGAAAGTAAGACAAATAGTAGAATATCAGACAATTGAATCATTAAAAGATAAATATTCAACGAATCAAATGTGTACCATTCTTGGAATATCAAGGGCAAGTTATTATAAATGGAAAAACAGAGAAGAATCACAATCCGAGAGATTCAATAATGAATTAAAAGATGAGATATTCAGAATTTACCATGAACATGATGGCAAATATGGATCTAGAAGAATACATAAGTATTTGAGGGCACATACTAAATTCCAGGTTAATCATAAGCGTGTCTATAGAATCATGAAAAAATATGGATTAATTGCCTCAAACAATTTATGAAGTTTATCATTAGAACATGGAATAAATAGTTGGTAGATGCACGATATCTTTGAGTCTTCGTGCGATAATAACCAACTTCTAGATAACTTCACATCATAATATCCGTAACAAATCTTAACTAAATAAGATTTGCTGCGTTTTTTTTATTTCCAAAATACAATTGTCCTTTCTATGTGGAAAATAGGCTTATTTTCACAGTTTTTCATCAATATTTTCGCCTTTATAATAAAGCCTTTTCATTTTTTTAAAAATTCCTAGATAAAAGGTTAATAAATAAACATTTAAATTGTGACAAAGCGTTGACCGTCTTGAAATAATAGGCTAAAATTAAGTTGTCCTAGTTATAAAAGAACGATTAATAGAGGGGGGAATCTAAATGAGCCAACGTGTCACACGACGCCAATTTTTAAACTATTCATTGATGGGTGTTGGGTCATTTATGGCTGCTGGTATGATTTTACCTATGGGTAGATTTGCGCTTGATCCTGTATTCAAAGCTGATGCACAAGGCGATATGATTGCTACAGGCGTAAAGGAGTCAGAACTTGGTAAAGAGCCTATTAAAGTGGACTTTAAATTCGAGCAAGAAGATGCTTGGTACACAAGTGAAGTTACAGAATTTGCTTGGGTGTACAAAGATGGAAATGAAATCGTAGCATTATCACCGGTCTGTAAACATTTAGGATGTACAGTACAGTGGAATGGCGATAAATCAAATCCAAATCAATTCTTTTGTCCATGTCATAACGGTCGTTATGAAAAGAACGGTAAGAATATTCCAGGTACGCCGCCATTAGCACCACTTGATCAATACGAAGTAAAAGTTAAAGGTGGCATTATTCAAATCGGTAAAAAGCACGAGAACGAATTAGCTAAATAAGGAGGGATTAACAATGATAGATAAAATCTATGATTGGGTCGATGACAGACTTGATATTACACCAATTTGGCGAGATATTGCTGATCATGAGGTGCCAGAGCATGTTAACCCTGCTTATCACTTTTCAGCTTTCGTTTATTGTTTTGGTGGTCTAACGTTTTTCATTACAGTAATACAAGTTTTATCAGGTATGTTTTTAACGATGTACTATGTTCCAGATATCGTTAATGCATGGAAATCAGTTTACTATCTACAACACGATGTAGCTGCTGGTGTTATCGTACGTGGTATGCACCATTGGGGAGCAAGTTTAGTAGTAGTAATGATGTTTTTACATACACTTCGTGTATTCTTTACAGGATCTTATAAACAACCTAGAGAATTAAACTGGGTTGTCGGTGTATTAATATTCTTCGTAATGCTTGGATTAAGTTTTACTGGTTATTTATTACCATGGGATATGAAAGCACTATTCGCAACAAAAGTAGGTTTACAAATTGCAGAATCTGTTCCTATCATTGGGCCGTGGGTTAAGACATTACTAGCAGGGGATGCAGAGATAGTTGGTGCACAAACTCTAACTCGTTTCTTTGCGATACATGTATTCTTCCTACCAGCTGCACTATTCGCGTTATTAGCAGCACACTTTATAATGATCAGAAAACAAGGTATTTCAGGTCCACTATAAAATTAACGTGAATAAATGAAAAAGGAGGTCATGCGACATGCATCGCGGTAAAGGGATGAAGTTTGTTGGTGATTCAAGAATAAAGTCATACGACAAACCGAAATTAAATCGAGATTATTCAGAATTTCCAGGTCGTACAGAAAGTTTCTGGCCTGACTTTCTACTAAAAGAATGGATGACTGGTGCGGTATTCTTAATCGCGTACTTATGTTTAACAGTTGCTCATCCATCGCCACTTGAACGTGTGGCAGATCCATCTGATACTGGTTATACACCATTACCAGACTGGTATTTCTTATTCTTATATCAAATACTTAAATATTCATTCGCATCTGGTCCTTATAACACATTCGGAGCAATTATCTTACCAGGTATCGCATTCGGTGCTTTATTATTAGCACCTTGGTTAGATAGAGGCCCTGAACGTAAATGGACAAAGAGACCATTTGCTTCTGGATTTATGTTAATCGCAATTGCAATCTTATTCTATACAACATGGGAATCAAGTTATTACCATGATTGGAAGCAACAAGCTAAACAAGGTGAAATCGTCTTCTCTAACTTAGACAAGTCAGACCCAGTTTATACTGACATCATCAAGTCAAACTGTACAAGTTGTCACGGTGGTGAGTTAACAGGTGGACAAGGTCCAAACTTAGTTGAATCGAAACTACCTAAAGATGGCGTTAAAGGATTCGTAGAAAATGGTGCAGGTAAAATGCCTAGCTTCAAAGACACACTTTCTAAAGATGAAATTGACAAAGTTGCTAAATACGTTGCAGATTTACATGAAACAGATGCAAGCGGTAAAGAATTGAAAAAATAATTAAATTTGAGCCTGGGGCATATGCGTGCCCTGGGCTCTTTTCAAAGGAGTAATAAAATGGAATTTTGGAGATATGTAATGGGGCAGAAATCTATTCTCATTACGCTATTTATTGCAAATCTTCTCGGCACCATTTATGGATACATATGGTATGGTAGTCAATTACTTGATAGCAAATGGTACTTTTGGCCATTTATACCCGACAGTCCAACAGCAACATTATTCTTAGTGATTGCGATAGCTGCACTCATTTTCAATAAGCATTTAGGTTTGTTTGAATGTTTAGCATTTATTACATTAATTAAATATGGTGTATGGGCGGTTGTTATGAATATATTTGTAATGATTCATTATGATCAACTTGTTCCAATGGCAATTATGCTGATGACTTCACACGGCATTATGGCTATTCAAGCATTGATGTTTTATCCTTTATTCAATATTAAAAAGTGGCACATTGTCGTAACTATGATTTGGGTATTTCACAATGATGTTATTGATTATGTGTATCATCAATATCCTGTTTATAGTATGTTAAGTCAGTATGAGTCACATATAGGATACTTTGCTTTTTGGCTAAGTGTTATCGCTTTTCTGTTATTACTATATTTCCAAAAAAACATCGAATTACGTTCAAAATATTTGACGTAAGAGCCGTCACTCCGTAATATAATAAATAACAGGGATAAAAAGGAGGAAGTTATTTGTTTTCATATATCATATATTTTATTATCATTATGATTGTCCCTATGTACTTCCAATTTAGAGTAAAATCAACATACAATAAATACTCAAGAGTACGTTCAACAAGTGGGAAGACGGGTAAACAAGTTGCAGAAGAAATTTTAGCTGCAAATGGAATTCATGATGTAGAAGTGTTACAAGGTGAAGGATTCTTATCAGATCATTTTGATCCAACTAAGAAACGTGTTGTATTATCACCGGCAAACTATCAACAACCAAGTGTTGCGGGTACAGCAATTGCAGCACATGAAGTAGGACATGCTATTCAACATGCTCAAGGATATGGATTCCTTAAATTTAGATCAGCGCTTTTACCGCTTGCTAATTTAGGAAGTTCGTTATCATACATTATCATTTTAGCTGGTATCGTATTAACAGCAATGAGTAGTACATTCGGTACAACATTATTATGGGTTGGTATCGTATTTATGTCATTCGCTGTATTATTCTCAATCATCACATTACCAGTTGAATTCGATGCAAGTAAACGGGCAATGCGACAAATTGAAAAATTAAATATCGTTAACCAACAAGAATATAGACATGCTAAAAAAGTATTATCTGCAGCTGCTATGACATACGTTGCAGCAACAGCTGTAGCGGTAGCTGAATTAGCAAGATTTATTCTAATGGCACGTAATAATTAATGAAATCATTTTAATACCAATAAAGTCTTTTGACTTTGTTGGTATTTTTTATTTTTAAATATTTATGAGGTTTGTAGATATAAGCTTATTACGTTGTCATTATGCATGATTATCATATATAATTTTATTATGTGAGTTCTTTTATATAGAGATATAAAAGATATGTAGGGAGGAAATTTTATGGACATGAAAGAGATGCAACATGAAGTTGATCAATATATTTCTCAGTTTAAAGCAGGTTATTTTTCGCCCTTAGCAAATTTAGCGAGATTAACAGAAGAAGTTGGAGAACTAGCTAGAGAAATTAATCATAGTCATGGTGAAAAGAAAAAGAAACCAACAGAAGAAGACAATACAATTGAAGCTGAATTAGGCGATAATTTATTCGTCTTAATTTGTTTAGCAAATTCTTTAGACATAGATTTAAATAAAAGTTTCCAAGATACAATGAATAAATTCAATGTAAGAGATAAAGATAGATTTGAACGTAAATAAGTCATAATGGAGGATTAATATGAAAATCGGTATAACTTGTTATCCATCAATGGGGGGCTCAGGTATCGTTGCAACTGAGCTTGGTTTGGAGATGGCGAAAAGAGGGCATGAAATTCACTTTATAACTTCTAATATGCCTTTTAGAATGAGAGAGCCTGTTCCAAACGTAACATTTCATCAAGTTGACGTAAATCAATATTCTGTATTCCAATATCCACCATATGATATTACATTAAGTGCTAAAATTGCAGACGTCATTAACGATTACGACTTAGATATATTACATATGCACTACGCGGTACCGCATGCAATTTGTGGTATTTTAGCGCGTCAAATATCCGGAAAAGATGTCAAAATCATGACGACTTTGCATGGAACAGATATTACAGTATTAGGTTATGATACATCATTACAAAGTGCCATTCGATTCGGAATTGAAAAGAGTGACGTTGTAACAAGTGTCAGTGATAGTCTAAAACAAGAAACATATGACATTATAGAACCTGATAAAGAAATCAAAACTATATACAATTTTGTACAAGAAGAAAGTTTCCCACAAATTTATAATACAGATTTAAGAAGCCGTTATGGCATAGAAGAAGATGAAAAAGTCATCACGTTTGTATCAAATTTTAGAAAAGTTAAGCGCGTGCCTGATGTCGTAGATACGTTTTACAAAATTAACAAACAAATTAAATCTAAACTATTACTGATCGGTGATGGTCCAGAGTTACAAGTGGCCAGAGAACAAATTAAACAGCTTAATATAGAAGACCAAGTTCTATTTTTAGGTAAACAAGATGAAGTGAATATCTTCTATCAAATGTCTGATTTAACGTTGTTATTAAGTGAAAAAGAAAGCTTTGGACTTGTATTACTTGAAGCTATGCTTACAGGTGTTGTGCCGATTGGTACAAATGCAGGTGGCATTAAAGAAGTCATCAAAAACGGTGAAACGGGTTATACGGTTGATGTCGGTGATACAGATAAAGCGAGTGAATATGCGGTCAAATTATTAACAGATTCAGAACTTTATCGCAAAATGCAAAACGCTATGATTCAAGATGTACGTGAAAGATTCTCATCTAAAGTGATTGCTGATCAGTACGAATCTTGCTACAACGATATGTTAGGAGAATAATATGCGTGAATATCAAGTATTTGAAGATGCGAAATGGATAATTGAAACACTTGAACGTAATGGGCATCAAGCATATTTTGTTGGTGGTTCAGTAAGAGACTATTTAATGGAGAAAGAAATTTCAGACGTTGATATTACAACAAGTGCTTTACCTGATGAAGTTGAACAATTATTTGATAAGACTTTACCAATAGGCAAAGAGCACGGCACGATGATTGTGATGGGTGAAAATCAACAGTATGAAGTGACAACATTTAGAAAAGATGGGGATTATGTTGATCATAGAAGACCTACATCTGTTCAGTTTGTAACGGATTTATATGAAGATGTAGCAAGAAGAGATTTCACAATGAATGCTATCGCTATGGATAAGTCGTATCAACTCCATGATTATTTCAACGGGTTAAACGATATACAATCCAAAATTATAAAAGCTGTCGGAACACCTATTGATCGCATGGAAGAAGACGCATTACGTATTATGAGAGGTGTAAGATTCCAAGCTCAGACAGGCTTTGCACTTGATCACGATACTAAAGACGCCATGCATCAAACAGCACATTCTTTAAGTGCCATTGCAATTGAAAGAATTGTTGTTGAACTTAAAAAAATGATTCAAGGTCAATATATTCATGATACAAAAAAGACTGCTCATGAACTAGAAATATTTAAATATATTCCATTTTTCAAAGAAATTAATCAAACTAGTATCTTCATGCCGGAACATGCCCATTTCGATTTATGGGTGGCTGCATTATGTTATTTATACGAATTAGATTTAACAAGCTTGAACAGTTTGAAAATCAGTAATCAAGAAAAGCGTGATATCTCATCTTACGTTCAATCATTGATAACACTTTCTGAAAATAATATTTCAAAGCAAGATATGATTCATCTCGTATATACGTATCATCGTGATAAAATGAAAGAAATCATTCACTTTATTTCTGAGCATAATGCACAACTGAATATCTCTATCCATCCTACAATTATGAATGACCGTGTAATTGATGAAATATATGATAAACTACCTATATATGATAAATCAGAATTACAAATTAACGGTCAAATATTGATGGCTACATTTAATAAAAAAGGTGGACCATGGATCAAAGATATTTTAAATAAAGTTGAACAAGCTGTTATTAACCTTAAAGTGGATAATACAGAAAATGATTTAATAGAATGGGTGCGAGAGAATGTCAAAATATAAACGTGAAATTATTAAATATTTATATCAAAATAATGAATATTTGTCAGGACAACATATAGCTGAAACGTTAAATTGTTCACGTGTAACAGTTAAAAAAGTCATCGATCAATTGAGAAAAGAAGGCTTTGAAATTGAGTCTATTTCAAATAAGGGATATAAAATCTCAGAAATCCCCACAACTTGGCAAGAAGGCATTGTGAATATTACACTTCAAGATCAAAGTATATTGAATCACGCAATTGTTCAAACACAAGTAGATTCAACACAATTGTTAGCCAAGTCTCGTGTTAATGACATTGATCATGACTTTATTGTTTTGAGTGATGAACAAACAAATGGGAGAGGGCGTTTCCAAAGAGAATGGTCATCTCTTAAAAGTAAAGGGCTTTGGATGTCAGTTGTATTACGCCCAGATATTCCAATTCAAAGAATGTCGACATTTAATCTATTTATAAGCCTTGCTATTCAAGAAGTGATTGAACAGCATTATGGCATTCAAAGTAGAATTAAATGGCCTAATGATATTTATATAGGCGATAAAAAAGTTTGTGGCTTTTTAACAGAAATGATTGCAGATACAGATGGCGTTAATGCGATTATTTGTGGCATTGGTATAAATTTAAACCAAACACAAGAAGATTTCGATCGAGCTGGTCAATCACGTGCGACAAGTTTAAAAATAGAGAATGAACAATCTATAGAACCTTATCAATTTTTGAAATTATTAATAGAGGCTATTGAACTGAGATATGATCAATTTTTAGAATTACCATTCAGTGACATTAAAGAGTTATATAAAAGTAAAAGTATGATTTGGGACAAAAAACTAACTTATACAGAGGGTAAAAAGCAAGTATTTGGTCGAGCAATTGATATACAAGATAATGGGTTCTTAACCGTGATATCTGATGATGGTCAATTACACCAATTTATGAGTGCAGATATCGAAATATAGGAGAGATAATATGGCGCAAAGATACGCTGTTGTAGATTTAGAAACAACCGGAAACCAAATTCAATATGATGAAATCATTCAAATTGGGATAACATTTATAGAAAATAACCAAATTACCGATACATATCATTCATATGTCAAAACGGATTTGGAAATTCCATCTTTCATTCAAGCATTAACCAATATCAATGAATTAGACTTAGAAGAAGCTCCATACTTCGAAGAGATCAGTCAATCATTGTTTAACTTGTTGAAAGATTGTGTATTTGTCGCGCATAATGTTCTATTTGATTTAAACTTTCTCAAATCCCATTTCGAAAAGCATCAAATACAATTCGAACCTAAATTAACAATTGATACGATGGAATTGTTTAAAATCGCATTTCCAAACGAAGAAAGTTATCAGTTAAGTGAATTGAGTCAATCGTTAAAAGTTGATTTAAACCAAGCGCATAGTGCTTATGAGGATGCTAAAGCAACTGCATTATTATTTATCAAAGCCATTCAAAAAATAAATGGTCTTCCGATTGATACCATTAAACAACTTTATTATTTATCTAAATCTTTAAAGCATGATTTAAAGGACGTTCTATTTGAAATTGTAAGAACACATCAAGGTGCCGAAACGCATAATCGCAATATTAAAAAGTACCAGAACATCCATTATTTAAAGCAAATGCCAATACGACATTCTAGTGATCGTACATCAATTACACTCGATGAAGCTTATGATAGAATACTTAAAACGTTTAATTTCGATTATCGTAAAGAACAATATCAACTCGTTCAACAATTGTTCGATTCATTAATGCACAATGAGAATGCTTTAATTGAAGCACCGCTTGGTAGTGGGAAATCGATGAGCTTTGTGCTCGCTGCATTGTTGTATTATTTAGAAACTGGTGAACATATTCTCGTTTCAACACATACGAAGTTACTTCAAAATCAACTGCTAGAACAAGAATTTAATAAAGTCTTAAATGCATTAGATTTAGATTTAAAAGCGATGATTATTAAAAGTAAAGATCATTATATTTCGCTTGGTTTAATCTTAAATATATTACAAGATGATACAGACAACTATGAAGCGACTATTTTAAAAATGCAGTTGCTTGTATGGATTCTTGAAACGGAAACAGGTGACATTGAAGAGCTTCATCTTAAAGGTGGTCAAAAAGTCTTCTTTGAACAAAAACGCACGACTTATGTACCGTTTAAAAATGATATACATTACTATCAATTTATTAAAGAGAGTGCGCAGCATGTAGAGATCGGTATAACAAACCACGCGCATTTGTTACAACATAGTACAGAAGATACCGTATATCAATTGTTCAAACATATCATTGTTGATGAAGCACATCGTATTCAAGATTACGCACTTAATCAAGTAACAGATGATTTAAGTTACCAACATATTAAATATCATCTCGGTTTATTAGGTAAAAATGAGCAAGAAAAATTATTTAAGCGATTAGATAAATTAGAAAATAGAAGAGTCATTGAACAATATCCTATTGAACCAATCGATATTTATCAACTGAAACGTGATATTGATTTACTGCACGAACAAAACGAACAATTATTTGATGATTTAATGGCTCAAATTTCAGATAAGCATCAAGAATCACATGAAGATGATAAACAAATTCATTACTTCTATGATATTGATGTCGCGAATATATCTGAAATATTTAAACGACAAATTAGTACAATCAATCAAATATTATCTAGATTTAAATCTTACTCACACGCACATGTTAAAGCGTTCAAGAAAGAGTTAATTTATATTTATCATCAATATACTAAAATTTATAACATGATTAAGTCTGGTCAAGTGCCATTCGTATCCATTAAGAAAATATCTCAGAAATCTACACTTTCACTATTTGTTAAAAAAGCAGAAGTTAAAGATTTACTGAATGAAGTGTTTATAGAGCAATTCAATAGCAATATTTTCATTTCTGGGACATTAACCGTTAATCATTCATTTACATCATTTAAATCTATGTTTCCTGAAGACATTCAATTTAACACTTATTATTTAAATGATATTTACGACTTGAAAAATCAAGCAACATGTTTTGTACCGGAAAATATGCCGACTTATCAATATCATCAACAAGATGACTATATAGAAACGATTGTTAGTTATTTATCTACATTTGTAAGTGAAACAAATCAAAAATGTTTAGTACTGTTTACGAACTATGCGATGTTGTATCAAGCATATCGATACATGGAAGAACTTGAAATCTTTGATGATTATGTCGTATTAATGCAGCAACAACATTCACACGTATACAAACTCGTACAACAGTTTAATCAATTTGATAAGACGATTTTACTAGGTACTTTATCATTCTTTGAAGGATTTGATTATCAATCTTCAGGTATTAAATGTGTCATGATGACGAAGTTACCGTTTATACATCAAGATGATCCACGATACCATTTAATGAAAGATGAATTTGACAATCCATTTAAAGACTTTGTCTTGCCAGACGCTGTAACTAAATTTAGACAAGGCATCGGTCGATTAATTCGAAACAAACATGACCAAGGTTTATTAATTTGCTTTGATAGACGAATATTAGATAGTAATTACAGTAAATACTTTATTAATGCATTAGGTGAAATACCTGTTATCGAAGGCGATTTAAATAAATTCCAAGATAAACTAAGAAAATATCCAAACAGATAGCAGTTGTATGCATAATTTGATAAAATAACTATAGGTAATTTATTTGAATAGGAGAAATAATAATGAATATTACGATTAAACAAGCTAAAGATTATGTCAATCAAGAAGTGACAATCGGTGCTTGGATTGCAAACAAGCGATCAAGTGGGAAAATAGCATTTTTACAATTAAGAGACGGAACAGGATTTATGCAAGGTGTCGTTGTAAAAGCTGAAGTATCAGAAGACATCTTCCAATTAGCTAAATCATTAACACAAGAAACATCTGTTTATGTTACGGGTACAATTACAGAAGATGACCGTTCTAAATTTGGCTATGAAATGCAAGTAAGTGGTGTAGAAGTCATTTCAGAATCACATGATTATCCAATCACACCGAAAAATCATGGTACAGAATTCTTAATGGATCACAGACATTTATGGTTACGTTCTAAACGTCAACATGCCGTTATGAAAATTAGAAACGAAATTATTCGTGCGACATATGAATTCTTTAACGAAAGTGGATTCACTAAAATTGATCCACCAATTTTAACAGGTAGTGCACCTGAAGGTACAAGTGAATTGTTCCATACGAAATATTTCGATGAAGATGCATTCTTATCTCAAAGTGGTCAATTATACTTAGAAGCTGCAGCTATGGCGCATAATAGAGTATTTAGTTTCGGTCCAACTTTCAGAGCTGAAAAATCAAAAACAAGAAGACATTTAATTGAATTCTGGATGATCGAAGGCGAAATGGCATTTATGAAACATGACCAAAGCTTAGAAGTTCAAGAAAATTACGTACACCACATCGTTAAAGCTGTGTTGGCAAATTGTAAATTAGAATTAGAACTTCTTGAAAGAGATACTTCTAAGTTAGAACAAGTTTCAACACCATTCCCAAGAATCACTTACGATGATGCCATTAAATTCTTACATCAAGAAGGATTCGATGATATTGAATGGGGCGACGATTTCGGTTCTCCTCATGAAACTGCAATTGCAAACCATTATGATAAACCAGTATTTATCATTAATTATCCAACAAAAATTAAACCATTCTATATGGAACCAAACCCTGAAAATCCAGACACTGTATTATGTGCAGATTTAATCGCACCAGAAGGTTACGGAGAGATCATTGGTGGTTCTGAAAGAATTAGTGATTTAGATTTAATTAATCAAAGAATTAATGAACATGGTTTAGATCCTGAAGCATATAGTTATTACACTGACTTAAGAAAATACGGAAGTGTACCACATAGTGGATTTGGCTTAGGACTTGAAAGAACAGTAGCATGGTTAAGTGGCGTAGAACACGTTAGAGAAACTGCACCATTCCCACGTTTATTAAATCGATTATATCCATAATAATATGCGAGTCTGGGAGCTGAATAGTGATCCCAGACTCTATATTTTTATAATGAAGTAGGTGAAAAAATGTATACAAGTGCTATGTTAAAAGAAAAGCCAGTCGTTGTTCAAAGAGCTTTGTTTGATCATTATGCCAATTTAGGATTAAATGAAAAACAATTCGTTATCCTTATTAAATTGTTGGATCAAGAGAATGATCGTAACTTACAACCTCCATTAGAAGATATCCAACGTGGCACGACATTATCTATACAAGAAGTAAGTCATATCATTAATCAACTTTCTCAATTAAAAATTATAGACATTAAAATTGAAAAAGATGACCAACATAAATATAATGAATTCATATCATTTGATCCTATGTATGAACAACTCGCATTAATCAAAAACGAAGTAATGCAACAAGGTACAGTAGAAGATCAAAACTTACAATTCAAGAAACTATTCCAAGAATTCGAATCCACTTTCGGTCGACCATTAACACCATTAGAAGTGCAAACATTAAACCACTGGATTGATACTGATAAACATTCAAACGAACTCATTATGAGCGCACTTAACGAAGCGCATAGTTTAGATAAACTCAGCATCAAATATATCGACCGTATCTTATTGAACTGGAAGAAGAAGAACATCACGACTGTTGAATCTTCCAAAGAAGAAAGTGAAAAGTTTAATCAAACTAAAAAAGTAAAGCAAAATGTTAATTTAATCCCGACTTTTGATTGGGTAAATGGGGAGAATCCTTATGATAAGTAAAAAGAAAGCATTAGAAATGATGGATGTTATTGATGAAATGTTTCCAGATGCTGAATGTGAACTCGTTCATGATAATCCATTTGAACTAACAATCGCAGTATTACTTTCTGCACAGTGTACAGACGTACTCGTCAACAAAGTGACGAAATCGCTTTTTGAAAAGTATAAAACTCCTGAAGACTATTTAAATGTAAGTTTAGAAGAACTTCAAAATGACATTCGCTCAATCGGTTTATACCGCAATAAAGCTAAAAATATTCAAAAACTTTGTCAGTCATTGTTAGATAATTTTAATGGTGTCGTACCAAGTACACATCAAGAATTAGAATCATTAGCTGGTGTAGGGCGTAAAACAGCGAATGTTGTGATGAGTGTAGCATTCGGGGAACCATCATTAGCAGTAGACACACATGTAGAACGCGTATCTAAACGTCTTGCAATATGTAGAATTAAAGACAATGTGCGCCAAGTTGAAGATCGTTTATGTAGTATCATTCCAAGAGAAAGATGGACAAAAAGTCACCATCAGCTTATATTCTTTGGACGCTATCACTGTGTAGCACGTAAACCGAAATGTGAAGTATGTCCATTATTTGCAGATTGTAGAGAAGGGCAAAAACGATTAAAAGCTGGGTTAGTAAAGGTTGAAGGCGCATGATACAAAAAAATGATTTCATAGAACTTGAACAACAAATAGAACCACTTGTTAAAAATAAAAAGCTTAAAACAAATGAAGCACATCAATTGTTAGATCAATATTATCATTTGATCATTGCTTATATAGAACAAATCAATCAAATAGAAACGTTTGATATAGCGCATATCGAAGAATATCCAGTTATACCAATGAATTTTGAAGAACGCTACCACTATATAAACGAGAGAATATATCACTTTATGGGATATAGACAAATGGTAACATTGAAAGAAGAATTAATTAGAATGAACGCGAGATATCAGATTCAACTTAAAAGAGCCGCACAACGTGAAAGCGGAGAATAGAAAATATTATAATCAAAAAAGCATCACATCCTTTGCGGGATGTGATGCTTTTTCTATATCTTAGTCATCTTTCTCTTCTTTCGCAGCTTGTTTTGCTGCATCTGAGGTTGAACTACTATTGTCAGAGTCTGAATCTGAATCTTCGGATGTTGGTGTTTCTGTCGTTTGTTCTTCAGTTGTTACGTTCTGATTAGTAGATGACTGTTGTTGTGTATTATTTTGTTGTGTTGTAGATGAATTTGAATTCGTCTGTGGTTCATTTGTTGTTACATTATTATTATTATTTGAGAAGTTATAGTTATTTTGCTGATTACTACTATTACCAGAGCTAGGTGCTGAGCTTGATGTTGTATTATTGTCTTCATTACCTGCAACACTTAAGCTTTTACCGCTTCCTGTTACTGAATCTGGTTTTTCGAAGTCTGCACCGTCATAATTAGAGATTTCTGACATAACTTCATTGAATAATATTTGTGGTTTAATTTGTTCATCATGTCCTAAGAATGAGTTCTCACCGTATTCTTTAACTTTGTTGAAGCCCATCCATACTGACATAGTGTATTGTGGTGTATAACCTGTAATCCAAACGTCTTTCGCTGCATTTTCAGGTAATTGATATTCAGTATATACTTCATCACCATAAGTACCAGTACCTGTTTTAGCTGCTACGTTCACACCGTTAATGCCATATCCATAAGCTGAACCGTATGCTTGGAATGTTCCTTTCAGCATTTCAGTTAACATGTATGCTGTGTAATCTTCCATAGCTTTATGGCTTTCGCTTGAGAATTTGATTGTTTCATCATCTTGAGTGACAACTTTTCTAATTGATTTTGCTTCGTTATAAGTACCACCATTACCCATAGTCGCAAATGCTGACGCTAATTGAGTAGGGGAGAATTCTGATTGTGACCCACCCAGTACTTCTGAAGGTCCAATTTCATCTTTATAATTTAAATTCACTTTAGAAGCAAAGTCTTTAACTGCTTTTTCACCAGCGTTTTGGTTTGTTTCTTGCCAAGATTTCAATGCTGGAATGTTATATGATCTTGCTAATGCATCAGCCATTGTAACTGAGCCGTGACCTTGACCATCATAGTTCTTGAAGATACTACCATTGATATTATACTCGCTTTCATCTTGGAACTTATGGTTTGTCGCATATTGCATATTCTCAATTGCTGGACCATAGGCTAATATCGGTTTAAGTGATGAACCTGTAGGATGAACGTCTGTTGCTTGGTTTCTATCAACTACATCTTTGTAATCTTTACCACCACTGATACCGACTAATTTACCAGTCTTCGTATCTACTATAGATGAACCAGTAATTTGGTCTTTATTCTTGTAGAATGTACCGTTATCAACTGACTCTTGTAATGTTTTTTGAACATCTTTATCCATGTTTGTGTAGATTTTAAGACCGCTTGTCATAATATCATTTAATGATTGACCTTTGAACGCTTTGTTCTGAGTAATTTCTTGTTTAACGTAGTTAATATAAGAAGCGTACTCATTGTCAGGCGTATCAGTCATTGCATCGTTTCTTTCTTCAACTGTACGTTTAACTAAGTTCTTATCGATAGGTGTATCTTGTGCTTCTTTCATTTCTTTCTTAGTAATTCTACCGTGTCTTTCCATTAAATAAAGAACAGTGTCTTTACGTTTTTCAGCCGCTTCAGGATTATCATAAATGTTATATTGGTTTGGCACTTGTGGTAAACCTGCTAAGTAAGCTGTTTCAGCTAAGTTTAAATCTTTTAATTTCTTATTGAAGTAATATTTAGCTGCTGTTTGAGAACCGTAAATACCATCTGAGTAATAGATTTTGTTTAAGTACATTTCAAAGATTTCATCTTTTGAATATTCTTGTTCTAATCTATAAGAAAGGTAAGCTTCTTGAGCTTTTCTTTCGATGGATTTCTTATCTGTTAAGAATGAACGTTTTACAACTTGTTGTGTTAATGTAGATGCACCTTGTGAACCAAAGCCACCTGTAAAGTTCTTCATAACTGCTCCAGATAAACGTTTGTAGTCTAATGCACCATGATCGTAGAAGCGATTATCTTCAGTTGCGAGTACAGCATCTTTCATTTGGTCTGGAACATCGTCAAATTTAACATGTTCTCTCTTTTGTCCCATATAGAGGGTCGTGACAAGTTTATTATTTTTGTCATAAATTTTAGTTGGTAATTGGTCTTTAAGCGCACTTTCATTGAAAGCAGGAGCTTTCCAAGCATAATATGCAAATACGAGAACACCTATGATTACCATTGCTAAGAATGCTAGCACGAGAATACCGAACACCTTAATTATCGTCCTTTTGATATTCCTCTTCTTCTTAGGTTGTTCTTTACCATTTTTACTATTAGAAGCTTTTGATTGACTCATTTGAGCGCCTCACTTTCTGTTTTTATCAATTGATCAACTATTGTTATGTAGTTAATTCTTGGTTTAAATTGGATTGGTATTAAGTAACCATCAGTTTCAATCTCTTTAAGCGTGATGGACTTCTTGCCTCCAGATTTATATCTGTCCCAATATACCATAAACTTCCTAAAAGGCAATAAAAATACGCTATCATGATAGCTAAATTTTATCAACAAAAAACATATACCTTTTTGGTTTAATACTTGTTCCATATGTGATACTTGGTGATCGTGGATATTATTTAAAGGGAAACTTGTTTTATTTTTCGTTTCCTTAGCTTCAAAATCAATATAGTATCCATTATAAACACCGTTATAATCTGTTGTTGAAGGCTTTCTAAAATAAGCTTCTTTAATGACAGCTTTTTGTCTTTTAGGGTAGTCAACATCAACAATTTGAATAGGTGTCGGTTTCTTATGAATAACTGCTATATTTTCTAATCTGAAGTATTCATTGGATTTATCAATTTCCTCCTCTAATCTCATACCCCGTTTACCATATTGTATTCTACTATATTTAGGGTCATCTTGGATTGAGACTTTAGAAGTATTTTTTGTTACTTTTTTTCCGTTTGGATAATTCAAATTCATCACCTAGCTTCATATCATAAAACTCTAAATATTATACCTTATTTCATTATAAGTTACAAAAGTTTTTTATGATACATAAATATTCTAGAACTTTTCTAGTTATGTTATCATTTTATCGTGAGCACATTTAAAATACAAACTTCATTAATAGTAGGTGTAGCGATGATACAAGAACTTTTAAATAAATTAAATGACATGCTAGATATTTTCCAACATGCGAAGGACGATCATGAATACGACTTTTATAAAGATGTCGTACCATTTGTAGAACAAGTCGATGTTCTGCTAGACAAACTTGCTGTACATCAAGATGCCGTATTGAAATTACAATATATGAATGAACAGAAATTCCAACTCTTAATTAGTAACTACAAAGAATTGTCTGTAGAATGCCATTATAAACGTACAAGTAAGAAACTCTTCTTTGAAAAGCATAAAGCCGTACAACATGATTTAAATTATATTTATACCCATATAGGTGATTTATCATGACGTCTGTATATTTTACAGGATACAAACCGTTCGAACTGAATATTTTCAAAAATGATCAGGCTGAAGTAAAAGTCATCAAAGCATATCTTAAAGAAATCATTGAGCAAGAAATAGAAGAAGGTATGGAGTGGGTCATCATTTCAGGTCAATTAGGATTTGAGCTTTGGGCAGCAGAAGTGACAATTGAAATGAAAAATAAATTCCCTCAATTGAAACTTGCGATATTGACACCATTTTTAAACCATTATAATAAATGGAACGAAACAAACCAACAAGCTTACCAAAATATTGTTACACATGCAGACTATGTCAATGCGATTCATCAAAGTGAGTATCAAGGTGGGTTCCAATTTCAACAAGCCAATGAATTTATACTCGATAATACGGATAAGACGATATTATTTTATGATGATGAACAAGAAGCATCACCTAAATACTTCAAAAGTAAGTTAGTTGATTTTGCTGAAAAGACAAACTATACTTATAATGTTATTACATTCATGGATTTACAAGACTTTATGGAATTTAATTATAATAATGACAACGAATCATATTAAATGAGGTGTAAAAATGGCTGATGTAACATTAAAGCTATCTGCAAAAGATATTTATGAAAAGGAATTTGAAAGAGGTTTAAGAGGTTTCAAAACTGAAGAAGTAGATGCTTTTTTAGATGACATTATTTCAGACTATCAAAAAATGGCTGAATTAAATAACGAAGTCATCAAATTAACAGAAGAAAATTCTAAACTTAAAAAAGAAATCGAACAGTTAAGAATCCGTGTCGCGTCAGGCAGACCACAAGGTTCTCAACAATACAATTCTAATAATGTAGATATCTTGAAACGAATTTCTAATCTTGAAAAAGCAGTATTTGGCGAATAAATGATAGTTATTTAACGCTGTTTATGCTATAATTCTTTGTTGAGTGGTATTTCGGATAATCGCTACGTTAAGTAGAGGAAAGTCCATGCTCACACATTCTGAGATGAATGTAGTGTTCGTGCTTGGCGAAACAATAAGCCAGGGCAATTAATTGACGGCAACGAAATAACCTAAGTTAGTAATAATATGGTTAAAGTAGTTTGAAAGTGCCACAGTGACGTAGCTTTTACAGAAATGTAAAAGGTGGAACGCGGTAAACCCCTCGAGTGAGCAATCCAAAATTGGTAGGAGCACTTCTTTGACGGAAATGAACGGAATAAGAAGGTATGTAATCATACAGACAGATGATTATCACTGGCGTACGAGTGTAACTAGTACACGTTAGCAGTACTAAAGGACAAAACATGGCTTACAGATTTATCACTTACTAGTGTCGCTCTCCCAAGTAGGAGAGCTTTTTATTTGTAAATAATTATAATTTAAATATAAAGGAGTATATGCATGTATCAATTACTCGCTACTAGTCCAATGGGATTAGAATCAATTGTTGCTAGAGAAGTTCAAGAATTAGGATATGAAACAAAAGTAGAAAACGGTCGCGTACTTTTTGAAGGTGATGAAACAGCAATCGTTAAATCAAATTTATGGTTAAGAACTGCTGACAGAGTCAAAATCGTAGTAGGACGTTTCCATGCAACAACTTTTGACGAATTATTCGAAAAGACGAAATCATTACCATGGGAAGATGTAATTGGCGCTCAAGGTATGTTCCCAGTTCAAGGTAAAAGTGTTAAATCTAAATTATTCAGCGTATCCGACTGTCAAGCAATCGTTAAAAAAGCGATAGTTGAGAGATTGAAACATGCGTATCAAATTAAAGGTTGGATCGATGAAACAGGTAGTAAATACCAAGTTGAAGTATCATTGCTGAAAGACGAAGCTTTATTAACAATCGACACTTCAGGTTCAGGACTTCATAAAAGAGGTTACCGTTTAGCACAAGGTGACGCACCAATGAAAGAAACATTAGCTGCAGCACTTGTAAGATTAACAAACTGGAGCGGTGAAACACCATTTATCGATCCATTCTGTGGTTCAGGTACACTTGCAATAGAAGCAGCACTCATCGCTCAAAATATTGCACCAGGATTTAACCGTGATTTTGCGAGTGAAGATTGGGATATCATACCAGAAGGATTATATGACCAATTAAGACAAGAAGCAGATGATGCGGCATTATATGATAAAGAAATTAATATCATAGCAAGTGATATCGATCCTAAAATGGTTGAAATTGCGAAAGACAACGCAACAGAAGTTGGGTTAGGGGACATCATTCAATTTAAAGTCCAAGATGTTCATAACCTAGAAGTACCAGAAGGACCCGTTTCAATAATCGGGAACCCACCATATGGCGAACGTATCGGTGAACGAAGTGAAGTAGAAGCAATGTACAAACACTTAGGCGAAATCATGAAACAAAACGACCAAGCATCATTATATATGCTTACAAGCTATAAAGAATTTGAACCATTAGTAGGTAAGAAAGCCACAAAAAGAAGAAAACTCTTTAACGGCTATATCGAATGTACGTACTATCAATATTGGGGCAAACGAAATAAATAGATAGTAGGAAAGAGGAAACCACCTGCAGAGCAGGTGGTTTTTTGGTTTGGAGAAAGGTGGGGATGTATGGTTTGGACTAGATCTAATATCTCTTGGCTTAAGTAGGGAGTTAAGCTATGACTTGGACAATCTCTCGGCTTAATTAGAGCGTTAAGCCATGACTGTACTGAACCCAAAAATCTAAACCTTAATTAGTATATTATTTCAAAGGTTTGTCTCCTGTAATTTTTGGGAGATAAGC